>JALHPN010000006.1:0-90124 GCA_022842465.1 Polyangiaceae bacterium
GACGACGTCCGCGGCGCCCGTGGCCGGCGCCGCCTCGGCGCGCGCCTCGTCCGCGTCGCCCAGCGCGCCGAGCGCGATGCGGCGGGCCACGACGTTCCTCAGCTCGCGCACGTTGCCCGGCCAGCGATAGCCCTCGTAGCGCTCGTAGAGCCCGTCGGGGAACGGCCTCTGCCCCGCCATGGTCCGCCAGAACGAACGTGCGAGAAGCGGGACGTCGCCGTCGCGCTCGCGGAGCGGCGGCAGCTCGATGCGGCTCACCGCGAGGCGGAAGAAGAGCTCCTCGCGGAACCGCTGCGCCTGGACGGCCTGGTCGACGTCCCGGCGCGACGTCGCGAGGAGCCGCACGTCGGCCTCGACCGAGCGGCCTCCTTCCCTTCGTACCTCGCGTCGATCCACGAAGCGGAGGAGGCGCGCCTGCGCGTCGTCCTCGAGCTCGGTGACCTCGTCGAAGACGAGCGTGCCGCCGTGCGCCTGCTCGAGCGCGGACGTCCCGGCCTCCGCGCCGTCGCCGAAGAGGAGGCGGACGACCGCGTCACCGCGAACACCGGCGCAGTCGAAGACGACGAACGGGCGCGTCCTTCGCGGGCTCGCCTCGTGGATCGCCTCGGCGAGGAGCTCCTTGCCCACGCCCGTCTCGCCCTCGATCGTCGCCGGGAGCTCGCTCGTCGCGAGGCGCTCGCACAGCGGATGAAGGCGCCGCATCGCGACGCTCGCCCCCACCACGCGACCGAAGTTCGCGCTCGACGAGAAGCCCTCGGCGAGCGAGCGGGCTGCCGCCTCGAGACGCAAGGTCGTCTCGCCGAGCGTGAGCCGATCGCCCGGTTCGAGGAACGCCTCCATCACGCGGACGCCGTTCACCCGCGTCCCGTTCGTCGAGCCGAGGTCGACCACCTTGACGAGACCGCCGTGGAGGTCGGCCGCGGCGTGGCGCCGGGAGACGAGACGGTCCGACAAGACGAGCTGGCAGGCGCGGCTCCCGCCGAGGAGCGCGCGCGTGGGGCTCCCGATGTCGAGCGGGAGAGCGGCGCCCGTGTCGGGCCCCTCCACGACGACGAGCCGATACGCGCGGAGCGCGAGCGCTTCGTCGCGGACGACGTGGATCGCCTCCGTCGTCTTGCCGTCGCCGCGTTCGGTCATGAGCGACATCGTACGTCGCGCACGAACCTGCGTTCAATCGAGGGCGGAAAGCTCGTTCCGGCCGAGAGGGCGATCGAAGATCCGGACGTCGTCGAGGGTGCCTCCCGCCGCGAGGAAGAGGAGGCTCGCGGAGCCCGCCCCGAAGCGGGGCGGGAGCTCGCCCGCCGCGAGGGGAAAGGCCTCGGCGCCGTCGGGGCGAACGTAGAGGAAGGACGTCCGGGCCGCGATGTCCCACCCGGCTGCGATCAGCGTCCAGGTACCGAGTGGGATCGGCCGCGCGACGAGGAGTCGCTCCTCTCCGTCGCCGAGGAACACGAGGAAGACGCCCTCCGCGTCGAGCGAGAGCTGGATGGGGGTGCGGTCATCGGACCGAGCGTCGTCGTCGACCTCCAGCACGTCGGCGCCGTCCGCCGGGAACGCGCGAAGGCGGACCCACGCCGAGAACGTCGCTCGGCTGGGGAAGGCGGCGCCCGAGAGGGTGGGCACCGCGACCCAGCCGTCGGCGGCAGGGAAGTCGAGACCGCCGCCGCGCCTCCCGTCGCGCGTCCAGGTGGGGACGCCCCCCGCGTAGTCGTCGAGGAGGCCCTGGTGAGGACCGGCGCTGTCCTTCGCGACGAACCCCGCGCCGTCGTCGAGCGTGTAGTGGGCGACGGGACGCGGCAGGCCGACGGAGAGCTCGTCGAACGGGAGCGTCGCGACGCAGCCTGCGCAGGCGACGGAGACGAGGGCCGCGCGGAGCAGGGACATCGTCAGAACGCGATACCCGCAACCTGCGGAGCGCTGCTGGGCGCGCGGGTCGGCCGGAAGATGTAGAGTACACCGGCCACGGCCGCCGCGACGACGGCGACGCCGAGCGAGACGTCGGCGGCGACGGCCGTGCGCAGCGCGGACGCGCGCGCCTCGGACGTGCAGACGGGCGCGCATTCCTCGCCGAGGCGATCGGTCTCCGACTTCGCGAGGAGTCCGAAGGTCGCGAAGCCTGCCGCGCCGATCACCGAGACCCCGCCGAGGATCCACACCGGAACGGGGACCGGACGCTCGGGCGCGACGCGAGCGGCCGCGGGGGTAAGGGGTCGCTCCACGCGGAGTGTGCGTCGCTCGCGCTCGGCGAGCACGAACGGGAGCTCGAAGGGCGGCTCACCCTCGGCCGTCACGCGCACGACGTGAGGCCCCGGGTCGAGCTCGAGCGGAGAGCCTGCCAGCGCTGGCCGTCCGTCGACGCTCACCTCGACGCTCGAGGCGGCGCGCTCGGGCGGCACCTCCATCGTGACGGACGGACGGCGCGCTCGGACGTCCGTGAGCCACTCGGCGCAGCTCCGACGGACGGCCGCCGGGCACGCGGCGTCGGCGCAGGTGGCGAACGCCTCGGCGGCGGCGCCCAGCCGCCCGTCATCGCGCTGGATCTGCCCCTGCGTGGCCGCGTCGACGCAGCTCTTCTTGCGGCCCGCGTCCTCGTTCGGTCCGGCGGCTGCGGGACCGGTCACCGCGACGAACGCGACGAGCATCGCGGAGGCGAACGCGAGGCCGTGCCCGTCGGAGACCATCGAAGGCCATCGTATCCGGACGACGGCCCCGCGGCCATGCCCCGAACCCGAGGGTCCCGCGGTCGTCGGTCACGGCCGGACGTACGCGCGGTGGGTGCGCGACGACGTGGGCCTCGCCGGCGAAGCCTTGGCGGGCGCGGCGCCGGACTGGTCGTCCGCGTCGTCGGGCTCGCAGGCGGCCTCGCACTCGCCGAACGCGACGCAGCTCGCGTTCGCGTCGCACGCCGTGTCCCACTGGGTGTTGCACTGCGCGGCGCCCTCGAGGCACGTCGCGCACGCGTCGCCCTCGGCGGGCTCCGTCCCGGTCGCTCCGCAGAACGACGAAGCACACTGCGCGGCGCATGCCCCGCACGCGCACGTCTTCCACGCCTTCTCGAGGTCGTCCATCAGCTGGGCGCCCTGCGGGTGCTGGGTCTTGCAGGCCGCGTAGCACGCGCCGTCCTCTCCGGCGTCGTCGGGGGAGTCCGCGCCGGGCGTCGTGGGGGTGGTCGTCCCCTCGCCGGAGGGCGAGGCGGCGCCCGAGCCGCTCTCCTTCTTCGCGGCGCCGCTCGGAGCGTCCGCGCCGCCCTTCGGCCCGTCCGACGACGCCGGCGCGCTGCAGGCGAGGAACGCGATCGAGGCGAGCACGGTGACGAGGGCGATCTTCTTCTGGCTCATGGGAACCTCCGGAGCGGCGCGAAGCGGGAGAGCCGCGGCCGTCGATGGACCCTTCAGCAACCCTCGCGCCGTCGCGAGACGGGCGGCGGCGGTCGCGAGGACCCCCGTGATCACGAGGGATTGGGGCTTCATGCGATCGTGGCGATCGCACGGGAGTGCGCGCGCGATCCGAGGCGGACGGCGCGGCGCAGGCGAAGGCGTCGCGGGAGGTGGGATCACCCCCTCCCCCGCGACTGGAGACCGTCGAGGTCGACGGGCGAGCTTCGGGAGTTGCACCTCGCGTCCGGCCCGGACGTGTCGCCCGACGTCGCGAGCGCGCGTCCGTCGGCTGACGCGGCGTTTGCTGCACCGTGATCCTCGGACACGGGAGGTGGTGCGCCCCGTGCTCTCGAGATTCGAGAGGCCCCCGATGAACATTCTCTCTTCTCTCTCTCTCGTCTCGACCCTCCTCCTCGCCGGCGCAGGCTGCGCCGCCCCCGCCGCAGACGACGACACGTCGGATGCCCGCGAGGCCATCGGCAGCGTCAGCGCCGCGACGCGCGCCGCGATCATGAATTCCCTCCGCGCGAACGTGAGCCCGAGCATGGGCGGCCAGGCCATCGTCTTCGACGTGAGCCAAGGTCACTTCCAGTCGGACGGTGACTGGGCGTTCCTGATGGGCAACATCCAGCTCCGCGCGGGCGGCGCGCCGACGACGCGCGGCACGGCGTACGAGGAGCTCGCGAACGAAGGGCTCTTCGACGGCTTCCGCATCGAGGCGCTCCTCCAGCGTCAGGGCGACACCTGGACCGTGGTGGAGCACGGGGTCGGCTCGACGGACGTCTGGTGGGACGGCATCTGGCGCCGCTACGCCGAGGCCCCCCGCGGCATCTTCCCGGGGCTCGACGCACCGGTCGTGAAGGCTAGCGAGCGGATGGCGATCATGGGCGCGCTCCGCGTCGTCGTGAAGGGCGAGCTCGCCGACCAGGACGTGCTCTTCGACGTGAGCCGCGGCGGCCACTTCGCCGCCAAGGACGGCTGGTGCTGGCTGCGCGGGCGCATCCAGCTACGCGACGGCCGGGAGCCCACGACGGTCGGGACGAAGTACGAGGAGGACGCGAAGGAGGGCCTGTTCGACGGCTTCCAGGTCCAGGCGCTCCTGAAGAACGAGAACGGCAGCTGGCGTGTCCTCGAGCACGGCATCGGCTCGACCGACGTGTGGTGGGACGGGATCGCCGCGAAGTACCCCGCGGCGCCGCCGGCGATCTGGGACGCCACCGCGGACCGCGAGCCCTGACACGGCCGTGACAGAACACTGACGAACTCGCGACGCCGTCCGACGTCGCCGATCGGTATCGTGCCCGCGGTGCTCCACGCGGCCGTCGATCACGCGCTCACCCGGGCGCTCGGGCTCGGGCTCCTCTACCGTGGAGGCTTCGGGGATCGCGGGCTCCTCGCGCGCCTCGGCGCGTCGATCGAGAGCTACTCGCGCGCGCGCCCGCTCGGTGACGTCGCCCTCTGCGACACGGACCGCCCACGCAAGGTGCGCGGCGGCGTCGTGCGGAGCGCGACGTTCGCGAGCCCGGCGACCACTCCGCTCCCGGCGGAGACGCGGACGGCGCGCGTCGAGATCTGGATGCCCGCGCGGCACCGGGGCGCGATGTGCGTGGTGCTCGCGTCGACGGGCGAGGAAGGGCTCTGGCGACGGCAGCCCCTCGCGCGCCGCCTCCTCGCGGAGGGCGTCGGCTCGATCCTGCTCGAAAACCCCTACTACGGGACGAGGCGCCCCGGCGGACAGGTCGGGCCGGTCCTCCGAACGGTCGTCGACCAGCTCGCGATGAGCACGGCGATGGTCGACGAAGCGCGCGCGCTCCTCGGGTGGGCGCGGGACGAGGGCTTCTTCCCCGGTGTCACCGGGTACAGCCTCGGCGGCTTCATGGGCGCCTTCGCAGCCGCGCTCGTCGACTTCCCCGTGGTCGCGGTCCCGCGCGCGGCCGGGACGCACGCCGCGCCCGTTCTCGCCGAAGGCCCCCTCAGCCGCGCCGTCGCGTGGGCGGCGCTCTCGCGCGAGGCGGGCAGCCCCGCCGCGGCCCGCGCAGAGCTCGCCTCGGTGCTCCGTCACGTGGACGTGCGACGGCATCCTGCGCCGGTCGCCCCCGAGCTCGCCACCGTCCTCGTCGCGCGTCACGACCGCATCTTCCCCGTGCACTCGGGGAAGGGCCTCCACGCGCACTGGCCGGGCTCGCAGCTCCTCCTCTGCGACGCGGGGCACATCACGTCCGTGCTGCTCGACGCCGACGTGCACACACGCGCGATCCTCGACGGCTTCCGGCACGTCCGTGCGCCGCTCCAGCGCGGCCACGGGACGTCGCGGCCACCGTTCCTCGCTCCACCCGCTTGTAGGTGGGTGCCCCACGCAAACGGCTCGAGCGCCGTGTGAGGCGTTGCGCGGGCGCTGCGACGAGGTGACGATCGGAGCATGCGCTTCTCCTTCACGCTCGTGTCGACCGCAGGCTTCGGAGCGCTCGCCCTCGCGCTCGTCCATTGCAGCAGCACGGACGAGAGCGTTTTCGACGAGAGCGACGCTGCGAACGGCGCGAGCAGCAGCGGGAGCACCAGCGGCGACTTCGGGACCTGCGACGGCGCCCCCTGCGCGGCCGGAGAAGGTGGACCCGTCGTCGTTCCGCGGTGCGGCGACGGTCGGCTCGAAGACAAGGAAGGCTGCGACGACGGTAACGTCGCGGCGGGAGACGGTTGCGACGCGACGTGCAACGTCGAGGTCGGCTGGACGTGCCCCACCGTGGGGCTCCGGTGCGAGGCGGCTGCGTGCGGCGACGGCGTCGTCGCGGGCAAGGAGGAGTGCGACTTCCCGCCGAACGCGCCGGTGCAGGGTTGCAGCGCGAGCTGCCGGATCGAGCCGGGCTTCGACTGCGACCCGAAGACCCTCACCTGCACTGCGGTCGTCTGCGGCGACGGCAAGATCCAGCGCGGCGAGTCGTGCGAGGACGGAAACGAGCTCCCCTTCGACGGCTGCTTCCGGTGTCAGAAGGAGCCCGCCTGCGCGGCCGGCGTCTGCCAGGCCTCGTGCGGCGACGGGCAGCGCTTCGCGAACGAGGCGTGCGACGACGGCAACACGCGGAGCGGCGACGGATGCTCGGCGACGTGCCAGATCGAGACGGGCTACGCGTGCTCCGACGTCACCGGCGCCCCGCCCGAGACGATCTCGCTCCCCGTCCTCGTCCGCGACTTCGTCGGGGTCGGCAACACGGCCGGCGGATCGACCGGCCACCTCGACTTCAACGGCCTCGGGGGCAGCGGCATCCTCGGCATCGTCGAGAGCGCGCTCGGCGCGAACGGACGCATGGTCCTGAACTGCCCCGGCAACGACTGCACGCAGAACCCCGGCTACCTCTACGTGAACGGTCGGAGGAACATCTCGTCGAAGGAGAACTTCGATCAGTGGTACGCGCCCGTCGCGAACGTGAACGTCGCGCAGGCGCTCACGCTCTCGCTCGCGCGGAAGCCGAACGGGACGTACAGCTGGGACAGCGCGGACCCGGTCGCCAACGGCGGCAAGACGTACTTCGATCCCTTCGGGCCACAGGGCGGCTGGATCGCGCAGGGGAAGGAGGTCTCCGTCTGCGACCCGGCGCGGAACGTCTCGTTCACCTCGGAGACGCACTTCTGGTTCGAGTACCAGGGCGGCGAGTCGTTCGACTTCGCCGGCGACGACGACACCTGGGTCTTCGTGAACGGCAAGCTCGTGATCGATCTCGGCGGCCTCCACACCCCCCTCGACGGCAGCTTCACGCTGGACGCGGCGAACGGGAACGCGACGTTCACGTCGAGCCTGGTACCGGGAGGCGGAACCGTCACGCTCGGCCTCGTGAAGGGCGGGACCTACGAGGTCGTGATGTTTCAGGCGGAGCGCAACCAGTGCGGCTCGAACTTCAAGGTCACCTTGAAGGACTTCAACCGCCCGAAGTCGACGTGCGCATCGACGTGCGGAGACGGCATCGTCGCGAGCGACGAGGTGTGCGACGACGGGAAGAACGACGGCACCTACGGCGGCTGCATGCCTGGCTGCAAAGCGCGCGGTCCGTTCTGCGGGGACGGCAAGCTCGACCCGGGCGAGGACTGCGATGACGGGAACGCCGACAACGGCGACTCGTGCACGACGACCTGCAAGGTCACGCAGGTGAAGTGACGCGCGCGTCGTCGACGCGCCTTCATGGCGTCCAGCGCGCCCGCTCGGCGACGGTCTCGGCGATGCGTCGCTGGCCCTCGATGCTGGGGTGGAAGCAATCGCGGCGGCTGATGTGGCTCGCCCCGAACCCGAGCGTTCCGACCGACGCATCGGCCGCCCCGCCGCGCTCGACCGAGCCGTGCCAGTCGCTCTCGAACCGGACGCCGTTCGGGTTCCGGGTCGTGTCGACGTCGAAGGCGCGCACCTCGGCGGCGACCGCGTCGTTGTATGCGTCGATGCGCGCCCCGATCGCGGCGCGGCGCGAGGCCGTCGGCTCGAGCGTGACCGCCGGGCAGATCGGCTGCCCCACACGCGCCGCCGCGCTCCACAGACCCTTGCAGGCGATCGAGCCGTTCACCTCGACGCCGGAAACGACGTCGCGCATCGGCACCTGGAGCTCGGCCGCGGCGTCGTAGAGACGATCGACGCGTGGCATGCTCACCACGCGGACGGTCGCGCCCCTCGGGAGCTTCTCCGCGAGGACCGTGAGCCCCGCCGCGGCCGCTCTCCGGAACGCGTCGACGGAGTACAGCGTCGACGTGGGGTCTGCCGAGGTCGAGCGCGGTCGGTGGCAGACGTCGTTGCCGCCGAGGAGGACGTAGACCATGTCGGGAGCGACGCCCTTCGCCGCGAGGTCTCTGGCCTGCTGCTCGAAGTTGGGGAGCCCGGCGTGGGTGCTCACGAGCTCGGCGCCGGTCCTCGACACCGGCGTCACCACGAGGTCGGGGACGGCGGCCTTGTGACGAGACGCGAGCGAGCGGACGCGCGGATCGCTCCCCTGCACCCAGCTCAGCGCGGGCGCGTCCTCGAACACCTGCTCCGGCGAGTGCGCGAGGAGGGAGAGGTCGATGGGCTCGCTGTCGTCGGCGTCGAAGCCCTGCGAGATGCTGTCACCGAGGTTCGCGAGCGAGCGCACGGTCCTTCCCTCGCCGGCTCCAGGGAGCGTCGGGTCCGACGGTCGCGACGACGCGCTCTCGTCCGGAGCCCGCCGCGTCGAGGCCTGGCTCTCGGTGGCGTCATCGTCCGCCGGGGGCGGCGCCGCGCACGCCGCGAGCCCGAGCCCGAGCCCGAGCCCGAGGACCGTCGCGCGGAGCGCTGGGTTCGAGATCATCACGGCCATGCAGCAACGACCGCGCCAGGGTCTCGTGTCGCTCGAGCCACGGCCAAACCCGCCGTCGAGCAGAGGTCGCCGCACGGGCGTCACGCGACGAGATCACGAGTCGGGAACCGCGCTGCGCCGTCGCCCGCGTCAGCGGGGCTCGATGCGATAGCGCTTTCCGATCGCGGCGAACCCGGCGTCCTCGTAGAAGCCGCGCGCATCCAGCTTCACGCCGAGGTTGGGCACCGACTCCGTGGGGGCGTCGATTCGAGCCTGGGGGAAGACCTCGTGGAGGAAGTTGGCGAGGTTCGCGGCCTCGGCGCCGCCCTTGCCCGTCGAGCACGAGATGAGCGAAATCGAAGCGCCCGGCGCGATCCGGTCGGCCACCTTCGCGAGCTGCGCGCGATCGGAGAAGTCGAGGTACCGCTCCTCGTTCACCTTCGCGATGCGATCCATGATGCGCTGGCGAACACGCGGCGACGTCCGCGGATTGTCGAGCTGGGCGCGGGCGCGCGCCGGAAGCTTCGCCGGATCGTCCGCGCCGAACGCGGCGAGCGCGCTCTCGCCGTGACCGCCGATGACGACGAGCTCGGCGCGCTTGTCCTTGGTCGCGTCGGCGAGCGCGGAGACGAACGCGTCGTCCGTGCCCACCTGGTAGAACATGACCCGGTAGCGACGGGTGAGGCCTTCGAGCTCGTGGGTCCGGCCGAAGAACTGTCCGTTCCAGTCCTCGGCCGGGTACGCCACCACGGCGATGGGCCGGCGATCGTCCGCGCGCGGGCTCGTGCGATTCGCGATCAGCTCCGCGAGAAAGCGCCGGTTCGGGACGATGGCCGGGCTCAGGTCCGGCACCTTCGCGAGCAGGGCGTGATGCGCCGCGACGGCGGCGGCGACCTCGGGATCCGCGAGGAGCGACGCGCGGGCCGCGGGCGAGAGGACGGCCTCGAGGAGATCGCGCGCGTACGGGTCCTGCATCTCGGGCATGACGAGGTACGGGTTCGCGAGCACGGCGGCCTTCAGGAAGCCGCGAGCGCGGAGGAGGCGTGAGTCCACGAACCGAAGCGCTTCTTCGTTCGTGGTCACAGCGGCGAGCGCCACGCCGCGGTCGCGCGGGAAGTCCTGCACGGCCTGCATCGCCCCCCTGCCGCGCGCCGCGCTCGCCCGCGCACGCAGAAGCTCCGGGGAAACGTCGTCGACGCGCGGCTTGGCCGCGGGGGGAACGACGATCTTCCGAGGAAGAGCGGGCGCGGCCGGAAGCTTCGGCGGCGTCGCGCGGACGCGTGGCGCCGGAGCGACCGGTGCAGCATGGGCGAGGCTCGACGCCTCGAGGGCGAGGACGCCGAGCACGCAGGCGGCTCCGAGGAGGAGCGAGCCCGCGCGCGTCGTCACGAGTCCGGCGCGGAGGGAACGCTTCATACGCAGGCCGATCAGCGGTGACGCGCGACGCCGAACGTCAGGTCGATGTAGGCGCGGTGCTCGTCCTCCGCGCGCAGCTGCGCCGTGCGCCACGCGATCCAGCTCTCGTGGGTGAAGGCGCGGACGTCGGCCGGCGTGTAGTGGTTGTCGGGGTAGTGCTTCACGAGCTCCTTGCGGTCCGGGCCCCACCCGCGCGCGCGCGGCGCCCTCGCCCACTCGGCCTCGGCGCGGTCGAGGAGCTGCAGCTCGTAGTAGCTCGGCCCCTGCGGCTGGGTCCCGGGCTCGTGGAGCACCGGCGGAGGCGACTTCAGCTTCACCGCCGTCTTCCACCCGTCGTCTCGGCTCTTCGTCTCCCAGACGTCGGCGCTCTCGACCAGGACCTCCTTCATCAACTTGCCGATGCTCCTCTTTCGCGCCGCCGCGCGGAGGAGGGTCGCGGCGTCGCTCGCGGAGTAGCCGTGCTCCTTCAACGCGGCGTTCAGCTCGGCGGTGACGTGGCGCGGGTCGGTCTCCGGGTTGTCGAAGCGGCCAGGAGCTTCGCCGACGCCGTTCTCGCCGGCGACGCGGAGCACGTGGTTTCTCACCTTGGCGAAGGTGTCGAGGACGGCCTGCGTCGGCGCGTCGAGCTTGTGGTAGTCGGCGACGTCGTACGCAAAGCCCGGCTTGGGAGCGAGACGCTTCACGAAGGCCGTGGCCTGGTCGATCGCCGCCACCTCGGGCACCTCGGGCGCGGGGGTCGCGACGGCCTTCGGGGCGATCTTCGGGATCGGTGCGGGGCGGACCTTCGGCGGCGCGACGGGCGGGGCTTTGGGCGCCGCGGTCGGGCGAGCGGGCGGCGCAGGCACGCTCGGCGTGGCCAGCGCGGCGGTGGGCGTCAGGGCGAAGGCGGAGAGGGCGAAAACGAGGGAAAACCGGCGCATGGTGACGATGTACGCAAGGCTCGCACCCGCAGACATCTGTCCGCAATTCCGGAAAGTTGAAGGCTGGACACCCCTCGACATGGACAACCGCGCGACCATCGTCGCTGGGGCATCGATGCACCACGGGAGCCCTTGGCGACGGAGCCGGCGGGCCTCTCGGGTCGAGCTCCGAACGGAGGGTAGACTCGCCAGCTCCCTCATGGGCTCTTCTCCTCCTCCATCCCGCTCGTCGCCGTCGGAGGGGCGCGTGCGCTCGTACCGGACGCTGCCCGCCGTTCGTCTCGGAAGCCTCCCGGCCGACGAGGAGGACCTTCGGTTCGTCCAGGATCGCCTGGCGCTGCTCGCGAAGACGACGTTCCTCATCGCCGCGCTGTTTCTCCTCGTGACGTCGCTCGCCGACGTCCTCGGCAGCGTGAAGCGCTACACGGATGCGGCGCGTACGTGTCACGCCGTCGGCACGCTGCTCGCGCTCGTCGTCTGGCGCACGGCGTACCGGCGTGAGCCCTTCACGCCGGCCGGCCTCCAGGCTCTCGCCGCCGTCGGCACGATCGGCCTCTGCTGGTCCTTCGCCGCGATGGGACACTTCGCCGTACAGCCGTTCGGCTTCTACACGGGGCTCCTCGCCGTGACGCACGTGAGCGTCGCGCGCGCGATGATCGTGCCGAGCATCCCGCTCCGCTCCTTCGTCCTCGGCGTCGTGGGCTCCGTCGGCATCGTGCTGTCGCGCGTGCTCACTCCGTGGCCTCTCGAAATCGCCCTGGTCGCCGGACCACGGCCCCGCATCATCGTCGAGGCGCTGCTCTGGTCGACGGCGGCGGTCGCGGTCGCGACGGTC
Source organism: Polyangiaceae bacterium (assembly GCA_022842465.1). GTDB lineage: Bacteria > Myxococcota_A > Polyangia > Polyangiales > Polyangiaceae > Labilithrix. Next base: position 11,834 of record JALHPN010000006.1, read on the forward strand.
GCCTCGACCGTGATCTACGGCCTCCAGGAGCGCGCGCGAGAGGCCCGTCAGCTCGGTCAGTACACGCTCGAGGCGAAGATCGGTGAGGGCGGCATGGGCGTCGTCTACCGCGCGCGACACGCGATGCTCCGCCGGCCGACGGCCGTGAAGCTCCTCGCCGGAGGCGGCGGAGAGGACCAGCTCCGTCGCTTCGAGAAGGAGGTGCAGCTCACGGCGCGCCTCACGCACCCGAACACGGTCTCGGTCTTCGACTACGGCCGGACGCCGGACGGCGTCTTCTACTACGCGATGGAGCTCCTCGACGGAATGACCCTCGAGCAGCTCGTGGAGCGGCACGGCCCACAGCCCGCCGGCCGTGTGATCCACATCCTCGTCCAGATCTGCGGGGCGCTGACCGAGGCGCACGGCACCGGTCTCATCCACCGCGACATCAAGCCCGCGAACATCCACCTTTGTCGGCGCGGTGACGTGCCGGACTTCGTCAAGGTGCTCGACTTCGGCCTGGTGCGCGAGATCGCGAACGACGTGGGCCCGGCCGAGAGTCAGGTCGGCGCGGTCGTCCGCACGCCGCTCTACATGGCACCCGAGGCCATCCTCGCGCCCGAGGCGGTCGACGCGCGCGGCGACATCTACGGGCTCGAGGGCGTCGCCGATTTCCTCCTCGCGGGCGCGCCCGCCTTCAGCGGGCACAACATGGTCGAGCTCTGCGCGCACCAGCTGCACACGGCGCCCGCCCCCCTGTCGGAGCATCGGGACTGCTCCGCAGACCTCGAGGGCCTCGTCCTCGCGTGCCTGGCGAAGGATCCCGCGGCGCGTCCACAGACGGCACGGGCGCTCGCGCGGGCGCTGGAGAGCTGCCGAGACGCGGCCACGTGGACCGAGCGCGACGCGGACGCATGGTGGTCGGAGCCGGCGAACGCATGGTCGCCTCCGCAGGTCACGCTCGGCGAAGCCGAGACGCTCCGCCAGACGATCGTGCGCGTCGACCTCGAGCGGCGTACGCCGGCGCGCGACCGCGGCGCCTGAGCCTCGGACGCCGCGACCCTCGGACGTCCGGACGTGCCCGCACGAGAGACGGCCGTGCGCGCACACGGAGAGTCGGGCCTCGTCGGCGGAGACACCTTCGTGATCTCGGGCAGTTGCCTTGCGCGAGAGCGTCGCGCGTCCCTGGCAGGGTCGTTGCTCCGACGGTCCGCACGCTCTCGCACTCTCGCGGGACGTCGAAGGAGCAGGAAGAAGACGATGAAGACGATGTTCGGTTCGATGGTTCGCGGATCGGTCGTGGCGTGCGTCCTCGCGGCGAGCCTCGCCGTGGCCGGCACGGCGGCGGCGCGCGACGAGGTCGACCCCAACAACTGCGTCCCCGATCCCACCGGGGGCCTCAGCGCCGTGATCTGCACGATCGGCTCGAGCGGCAGCCCGTCGTCCTTCCTCGGCTCGTTCGCCTCCGACAACAACGGCAAGGGCGGGTGGGTCGAGTTCTACTCCGACGACGAGGGCGAGTGGTGGGTCGAGCACCACGCCGACGGCGGCACGCAGGTGGGCTGGGACGTGGGCGGATTCGGCCAGAACATCGCCGGGCCGAAGCTCGACTTCGGCACGCCCGAGGGCAAATACGCGCAGAAGCCGCGACCGGGGTTGAAGGGTGCGCTCACGACGGTGCCGAAGCGCTCGTTCGCGGCGGTCAAGGCCGCGGCGACCACGAAGACCGCGACGATCAACCTCCTCTCCGCGCCTCTCAAGGCCTACACCCTCACGTCCGGCACGCCGGTCGAGATCTCGCTCGGCGGCAGCGGGCAGTGCAAGGCGGCGATCATCGTCCAGCGCAACGGACAGCTCGTCTCGTCGACCGGTATCGTGCAGGTGAGCTTCCCGTCCAAGCGCACCGTGCAGCTGCCCTCGACCCCGGGCAACTACACCGTCTCGATCCGCGGCAAGAACGGCTGCCTCGACCAGGTCCGGACCGCGAACGTGACGCTCGAGACCGCGCGGCGGGTCGCCTTCCCGACGCCGATGAGGGTCAGCGCGCGTTGATCTCGGACGGCGGCGCGGGGTGACGTCTCACTTCACGCCGCCCTTCTTCCGCGCCGCGGGGACGAGGTCGTCGTTCTTCCAGTAGAACTCCGACTTCTTCTCGCTCGCGTCCGCGAAGCCCACCATCGACACCTCGGCCTCGATCGAGGCGGTGCCTTCCGGGACGTGCTCCTTCTTCAGGCACGAGAAGGAGACGACGGCCTTCTCGCTCGGCTTCATCACGCCGCCGAAGATGTTGCCGCCGCAGCCGAGGTGCTCGTGCTTGCCGCCGGAGGCGTCCTTCGCCTCCAGCTGCTTGCCGGCCTTGTCGTAGAAGTAGGCGGTGACCTTGCCGTAGAGGATCACGGCCGAGTGCTTGTTCACGATGCGGAACTGCGGGGAGCCCTTCTCGTCGCTCTTGCCCGTCGCCTCCACCGTCATGAGCCGAGCCGCTCCCTTGCCCTCGCACGGGTGATCGAACGTCCCGGGTCCCGCCGAGCCCTTCGGACAGTCCGAACGCGGCGGGAGGGCGGACAGGGCAGGCGCGGCCGACGCCGACGCCGACGCCGACGCCGACGCCGACGCCGACACGGATGCCGTGACGGCGGGGATCGCGCCGCCGTCGGGCGCGGCCTTCGGCGCGTCCTTGTCACAGCCTGCGAGGAGAACGAACAGGGCAATCACCCGCGTGCGAACGGTCATGGGCGGCACGCTCTCAGAGCGCCTTTGCGGTGTCGAGGATCTTCTGGATCAGGGCGTCGTACTCGATGCCCGCGGTCCGCGCGGCCTTCGCGTAGTCGTCCTCCATCGCCAGCGACGGGTTCGGGTTCGCCTCCATCACGACGAGCTCGCCGGCCTCCGTGAGGCGCATGTCGAGCCTGGCGAAGCCGACGATCTTCAGCGCGCGGCAGACCGTGCGCGTGACCTTCGCGAGCTGCTCCGACACGCCGTCCGGGAGCGGCGCCGCCGGGCCGTTCCGGATGCCCCACTTCTTGCGGTACGCGTCGTCCCACTTGGCCTTGAACGTGGCGAACTTCGGCACCTCGTCCGCGACCTGATCGAAGAAGAGCTCGCGCGGCGGGAGCACCGTGAGGCGCCGCTGCCCGAGGACGCCGACGTAGAGCTCGCGCCCGACGATGTACTCTTCGATGAGCGCGTCGGAGTCGAGCTTCTCGTGGATGAAGCGCGCCCGCTCGAGCACCTCCCCCTCGTCGCGGGCGAAGGACGCCTGGCTGATCCCGTCGGACGCCTCGGACCCGATCGGCTTCACGAACGCGGGATAGACGAAGCGCGTGAGCTTCCGGAGGGGGCGCCGCTTCGGCGAGACGACGAAGCGCGCGACGCGCACGCGATGGTAGTGGAGGATCTTCTTCGCGAGCGCCTTGTCCTTGCAGAGGAGGATCGACTCGGGACGGGCCCCCGTGTACCGGACCCGCAGCAGATCGAGGAGCGCGGGGATGTTCGGCTCGTGGCTCCGGTCGTCGTGCATCGTCATGCACAAGTTGAAGACGACGTCGGGCGAGAACTCGCGCACCTTGTCCGTGACGGCGGTGATGTCGTCGTAGATGGCGAGCGTGTCGACCGTGTGGTTCAGGCGACGGAGGGCGCAGAGGACGTCCGCCTCGGTGGGCTTCTCTTCGTCGTCGCGCAGGTGCCTTGCGGAGAAGGACTCGTCCGGGAGAGGCGGACGAGCCAGATCGAACAGGACGAGGACCTTCATACCGACCTCTTGAACCGCCCCGTGTGCAGGTGGTTCGTGACCATCGACGCGAGATAGGCCGCCAGCTCGACGCGCACGCGCACGCGCGCGTCGTCCCCCTCCGGTGCGCGGAGATCGAGGTCTCGGGCGCGCTGGGTCAGTCGCCTCACGAGACCGGTGACCGTGTACTTCCGCTGGCCCGTCCACTCGACGAGCGAGGAGATGAGCGACGCGCTGTACCGCTTCATGAACGCTGCGGCGGGCTCGCCACCCCCTCCGGTGACGAAGATGCGGACGAGGTCGGCGTCGTAGAAATCGGGGAAGTCCTCCGCCCACTGCTTCCTTCGACGCGCGTAGTGCATCGCGAGCGTCTTCCGGAGCTTCCGCACGTCGGAGAAGCGGCGGCCCCGCGTGACCGACGGCGGCTTCTTCCGGACCTCCTGCATGAGGCGGTCGACGTACTCCAGCTTCTCGAGCGCCTTCCAGCCCTGGTAGCGCGCGCGCCACTCGTCGGGGGACGACCCGAGCCACGTCGCGAAGGTCTCGGCGAAATCCTCGTCGGGGTGGGCCTGCGCGTACCAGTTGGGGAGGTGGCGGACGAAGCTCTTCGAGTGCGGCCGCGGCTGGTAGTTGTAGGCCTCGTTGTCGGGGTGCGCGGGCAGGAAGACGGCGTGCCACGAGCGTCGCCGCGAGAAGCGGTACGCGTGGTCGAGCGCATGGCCGCACTCGTGCCTCAGGATGCGCTGGCACGTCTCGGGCGTGCCGCCCTCGACGTCGAGCATCTGCCGGAGCTCGAGCTGCTCGAGCCGGGGGTGCGCGAGGTAGAAGGGGATCGCGATCTCCGGGACGCCTCCCGGAGAGAACCACTCGTCGCCGAGGAAGCACGGCGGGTGGAACGAGATCCCGCGCTCCGAGAGCTCGGCGTAGAGCTGCGCGACGCGTGGGGCGACCGGGCTCCCCTCGATCCGGAGATCGAGATCGCAGAGGCGCCAGGTCAGGAGCTCCTCGTCCGAGAGCGCGGCCCACGGCGGATCCACGGCGCCGAGGGTAGCATGATCGCCGGCCGCCTTCGTCCGGCGCCCGTCAGCGGCCACGCGTCATGTCGGCGCGCGAGACGATGACCGCCCTTTGGACGCGTCTCAGGCCTCGCACTCGCTGGGGAACGTGTCGAACATCTGGTACGCGCCGGGCGCGTCGGGGTCGTTCTGTAGCTCGAGCCTGTAGTTGTCGGCGCCGAGGAACGCGTCTTTCTTCAGGAGATACTCGTAGGTCTTCTCGGTCGCGTCGTCGAGCTCGGCGACCACCTTGATCGCGACGGCGCCGCCACGGTCCTCGACCGACCAGCGCACGTCGGTCCGGCCCCAGGACACGTCGCCGTCGTCGGACAGGTTGAGGATGCCCATGAAGCCCCTGCCGCTCGCCTCGAACGTCAGGCGCCCGACGTTGCCGTAGACGCCGGGCGCGGGACCGAACATGGTCACGCCCACGAGGGCCGTGGAGAGGCTTCGCGAGCTCGACGGATCGAGGTCACCCGTGAGGATCGGGTAGATGAAGGTGCCGCTCAGGGCCGCGCGAAGATCGCCGGCCCACGGGCTCGTCTTGATGACGTTCTGGAAGGCGCCGCACGCCGTCACGGCCTTCTGCGCCTCGGACGCGACCTCGGCGACCGTCGCAGATCCGCCGGCGTCTTCCATGCACGCGTCGGTCTTGTGCTGCTTGGCCTTCGCGACGGCCGCCTTGTAGTGGACGAGCGCCTCGTTGTACTTGCCCGGCCCGCAGTGCTGATTCGCAGCGCTGACCGCTGCGTCGTTGGTCGCGGGGTCCTCGTCGGCGGAAGCCTGGGAGGTGACGGAGCACCCCGCGGCGACGGGGATGGCCGCGACGAGGGCGAGCAGGCCTGAGAGACGAGCGATCGTGGACATGACAGCCAACCTTCTTGGTGCGGGGGGAAGAGCGACGAAGCGCTTCACCACGCAGCACACACGGTGCCACACCATCCGACCCCGCAAACCTGCGGGGGTCTCTCGCGTCCCCGTGGACTTGTTGCTTGCCCGCCGTGGATCACCCGACCGCGACGCTGGTGGCGCGCCGCGTCTTCAGGCCGTCACCCCTTGCGCATCGCGCCTGTGAGGGGGCCGCGGAAGAGCGTCGAGGAGCCGTCGAAGAACACGCTCATCTCGTTCGTCCGCGCGTCGTAGAGCGCGCGGAGCCGATCGGGGAACTGCGCGTCGGTCTTCGCGTAGGTCCAGATGTAGAGGCGGCCGCGCGCGGTCTGGCCGTTCGGCCGCGTGACGCGCATGACGCCCTCGGGGTAGAGGTCGACGAGCAGGTTCCCGGCGGCCCCGGCAGGGACTTCATAGCGCCCAGGGGCGACCGTGAGCGTCGGGGTCGCGAGGATGGGCAGCGCCGACGCGTCGGCGCTCGCCGGCATCGGCTTCTGCGTCGCGTCGAAGGTCCAGGTCGCCCACGAGCCGCGGGACCAGCTGTCCCGCCGGTTCTGCGCCTCGGCGACGTTGCGGAAGAGGGGCGCGCCGCTCGTGCCGACGAACTGGTAGTCGGAGAACTCCGCCAGCGGCTTCTTCTCGTCGAGCGACTTCAGCAGAGGGAGGTTCGCGCGGAAGCTGCCCTGGCGCACGCCGCCCGACCAGACCTCCACGGTCGCGGCGCCGGCCTCCGCCTCGAGCGCGCCGCCCTTCGACACGGCCTCGCGCTCGGTCGTCTCGTCGATCACGACGAGGGTGTGGTTCGCGGGCAGCTCGACCCGCGCCTGGCGCTGGAGCCGGCCCGTCAGATCGACGGAGAGGTGGCTGTCGGTGCTGCGGTCGTGGAACGTGGCCGAGCGCCGCTCCGTGTACGAGACGGTCTGGTCGAAGCGCAGCGTCGCGCCGCCCCACGTCGCGACGACCGTGCTGCTCGCGACGGGATCGCTCACCTCGACGCGCGCCTTCAAGGCCGTGCCGGCGCGCTCGAGGAAGAGCAGCTTGATCGCCTCGAAGCTCGCGACCTCCGCGGGCGTGTACGGCCCGGGCTGCGCGATGGCGCCGTCGAGATCGGCCTCGGTCACCGTCGCCGCGTCGAAGTCGTCGTTGCGGGTGAGCTGGAGGCGCTGGGCGGCGGGCTGCAGCGCCGCCGGGAGCGAGGCGATCGTGAGCTTCGCGGGCTTCACCGGGAGGCCCGCCGGCGTCGAGACGTCGACGGCGGTGAGGGTCGCGAGCGCGGGGAGCGCGACGCCCTGAGGCGCGCCGTTCGTGGTCTCGAGCAGCTCCCAGAGCTTGCCGAGGGTCGCCTTCTCCTCCGGGAAGAGGGTCTCGACGAAGCCGGGCTTCTCGATGGTGAGCAGCTCCTGCACGCTGAAGCGGCCGTCGGCCGGCTGGTTCGCGATGATGCCGTCGACGCGCGAGGCCATGTCGGCGAGGACGCCCGTGAGCGCGCCGATCGTCTCGAGCGTGTCGATGCGACGCGCCGAGAGGTAGGTCGCCGAGGCCTTCGCGTTCGGCGAGGCGATCGTGCTCCCGGCGATGCGACCGACGAGGTCGGCCGTGTCGGCGGTGATCGCGGGCTCCTCGCTCGTGGCGGTACACCCCGCGGCGAAGGCGAGCGCGACGACACCGACGAGACCGATCCGGAACGAGCGAAGGGGCATGGGTAGGACTCCGTGGGAGAAGAGCGGCACGCGGTGGTACGCCCCGGGCGGCCGAACCTTCCCCGAGAACCCCACGACGTCACATCTATTTGATTTTACTGATTTTTATGCAAGTCGGTCGCCGAGGGGGAAGCGACGCGACGACCCGAGGAAGGTCATGTGGGCCGATGCCGTACACGGGAGCGATGCTCCCTCGCTCTCCTCTCCTCCTCTGTGTCCTCTCCTTCGCGATCGGCTGCGGCGCGCTCGCGTGCGGCGACGCCACGACCGACGACGGCGTGAGCACCTCCGAGGACGACGAGCTCCGCTCCCTCGCGGCCTCGGAGATCCTCGGGTCTCTCGGCTACGGCGAGACGAGCGCGCCCGTCGCGTACACGAAGACGCCCCTCTACCGCGCCTTCCGGTTCGACGGACGCAAGGGCGATCGCGTCGAGGCCTGGGTGCGCTCGACCGACGGCGGCGACGCGCGCGCCTGGCTCCTCCGAGGGAGCTTCGCGACCCTCGCGTCGAACCTCGACGCCTCCGCCGGAGTGAAGGACGCCCGCGTCGAGGCGACGCTCGAGGAGACGGGGCCGCACTACGTCGTCTTCCGCGAGACGAAGAAGGCGAGCGCCACGTTCACCGTCGCGCTCGCCAAGGTCGGCGGCGCGTGCGACCTGCCGACGGTGAAGACGCCGACGTGGGCCACCACCGCGGCGCCGCCGGAGGGGCACGTCGTCTTCGACACGAAGCGCGGCAGGCTCGTCGCGTTCACGCGTGCGGGGACGAGCGAGCTCGCCCCCGGGGGCTGGACGCCGCCGTCGGGCGATCCGCTCCCGCCGGGGAGGCGTGACGGCGCGGCGATCACCTTCGACAGCGAGCGCGGACGCGCCGTGCTCTTCGGCGGGAGCGACGACGCGACGAGTCAGCCGCTCGGCGACACGTGGGAGTGGGACTCGGAGACCAACACGTGGACGCAGCTCTCTCCGGCCGGGATCATGCCGCGTGCGCGGCGCGGCCACGCGATCGCGTACGACGGGGCGCGCAAGCGTGTCGTGCTCTACGGTGGCTACGCCGGTCCCGACGCGATGGAGGACACGTGGACGTGGGACGGCACGAGCTGGCAGCGCGTCGGGACGGCCGCCGCGCCCCACCCCAGCCCGCGCACCGGCCACGGGATGGCGTTCGACGCGAAGCGAGGACGCCTGGTGCTCCACGGGCGCTCCGGTCCGTTCATCGTCGGCAACGTCGGCCAGCCGAACCGCGCGCCGACCGACACCTGGGAGTGGGACGGTAGCGCGTGGACGAAGGCGCCGCGCAGCGGTGAAGGCAGCGTGACGTCCGACGGACCTTACACGTTGCCGATGGCCTACGACGCGACGCGCGGCGTGGTGCTCCGCGTCGACGTGGTGGGCGCGCGCTACGGGCAGACCTTCACGCTCCTCGAGTGGACGGGCTCGGCGTGGACCAGCACGAGCGGCAGCGCGAAGGGGCCCGCGGTCGACGTGGCCTCGGCGCCGAGCTACGGCGGCGCGTACGACGCGGGCCGCGCGCGCTTCCTCCTCACGAGCTCGGGCTACCCGCGCGCGGGTAGGGAGTTCTTCTTCTTCGAGGAGCCGAATCGCGCTCCGGAGCTCGCGCCCGTCGCCGGCCAGCGCGTCTTCGCCGGCGACATGCTCCACGTGCAGCTCGCCGCGCGCGACGCGGACGGCCATGCCGTCCGCTACCGGGTGTCCCCGCTCCCGCCGAGCGCGACGTACGACGAGGTGACGGGCCTCTTCGCGTGGCGACCGACCGTCGCCGACGTCGGCACGCACGCCCTCGTCGCGGAGGCGACCGACGGCTGCGCGGCGCAGACGAAGGCGTTCTCGGTCGAGGTCGTCCACCTCGCGTACGCGAAGCTGCCCGCCGGCGACGTCGCACTCTCTGGGACCGTGAAGCTCCAGGCGGAGGTGCGCCGCACGACGCCCAACGGCAGCTGGACCGCGTACAGCGCGTGGCCGGAGCTCGCGTGCGACGTCTCGGGGAAGAACCCGGGCAAGGTCGTCGTCACGTGCGCCGCGGGGTCGACCCAGGGGTCCGCCTACCAGAGCTCGTCGTACTGGTTCGCGCTCCCGCCGATGTCCGCGAGCCTCGAGTCCGACCTCACCTTCGCGCTCCGGGACGAGCAGGCCGCGCGGACCTTCGCGGGCTCGCTCGAGCCGCTCGTGGACGGGACCTACAAGCTCCACGTGACCGGCTACGCGCAGACGGACGAGGCAGGCAATGCGCGCGTGACCAGCCGCGCGGCGGGAGCGGGCGTCGTCGACGTCGCGCCGTGACGGGCCCTCTGCGCGAGAGAAGCAAGAGAAGCAAGAGAAGCGAGAGAAGAGGAACGATGAAGAGCATCACCGTCTGCGCCGTCGTGTCGGCGCTCACCACCGTCACGGCATGCGCGGGAGGCCGTGGCGCGCCGGGCGACGAGGTCGTGACGAGCGACGCCGAGCTCCGCGTGCCGAGCGCGTCCGAGATCGTCGGCGACATCACCTACGGGGAGACGAAGGCCGTCGCGTACACGGAGGTGCCGACCTTCCGCGCGTTCCGCCTCGCCGGCACGGAGGGCGACGTCGTCGACCTCTGGGTACGGAGCACCTCCGGCGGTGACGCGCGCGCGTGGGTCCTCCGTCAGGACGGCAAGACGCTCGCGCGGAACGACGACGCCGACGCGACGACGTCCGACGCGCACGTGGTCGTGACGCTCCCGCGGAACGAGACCTACTTCCTCGTCCTTCGCGACGCGAACGACGAGGAGAACGACTTCCAGGTGTCGCTCGCCGGCGGCGGCGGCGCAGGGAGCGCGGTGCCCGCGAACCGCATCGGCACCTCCGCCACGGTCCGGGCGACCTGCTCGTTCCTCATCGAGTGGCACGAGCTCAAGAACCCGGGCTGCCCCGACTTCGGGAACGGCTGGGGCGAAGCGGTGGATCTGGACGTCGCGATCGGCGGCACGGCCTCGAAGCCGGAGCTCACCGTGCGCGCCTTCTCGAAGGAGCGCGAGGTCTCGACCTGGGGCACGAAGAAGACGATCGGCTGGCCCGAGACCAAGGTGTCGCTCGATCCCAAGACGGGCAAGGGCTCCGCGACGCGTCACTTCAACACGGCGCCGCAGGGCCAGTTCTGCGCGAGCATGACGAAGGGGCCGCGGACGTTCGCGGCGTCCGTCACGGGCGACAAGCTGACGTTCGACATGTTCGAATCGCTCCAGACCAACGCGTGCTGCAACGCCAGAAAGCGCACCGCGAGCTGCACGGCGACGCTGCCGCCCCTCCCCTGACGCGGGAGGCGAGCCGTCGGCTCGAACCGCTCCTGCTCGCCGGGCGCTCCAACGGCCGGAGAAGGCGCGCCAGTCTGGATCGATGAGGCGGAATCGTCGCGGGGCGTCCTGCTGGTCGTCGTTCTTCCGCTCGTCGCCGGGATGGCGTGTCAGTCGTTCGACTCCACGGGTGGCGACGCGGGCGGGAGGGACGCTTCCCCTGTGCCCATCGACGCTGGCGCGCTTGGACGGTGTTCGGCAACGCCTCCCCAGCACCGCCGCGTTCCGGTCCCCTTCGACGTCCGTGCGAAGCTCCACGCTCCCGGTCGCGGGCGGCAACCCCAACGGCGACAACGTGACGCTCCGCATCCGTTGATCGGTTGGCGACGCGTGGTATCGAACGGGGATGGAGACGCGCACCGACGAGATCGCCGACGGGATCTTCCGCTTCTCGACCTTCGTCGCGGAGGGCGTGCCCGGGGGCTTCACGTTCAACCAGTTCCTGATCCGGGCAGAGCAGCCGCTCCTCTTCCACACGGGCCACCGGCGGATGTTCCCGCTCGTCTCGGAGGCGATCGCGCGCGTCGTCCCGGTCGAAAGCCTTCGCTTCATCACGTTCGGTCACGTCGAGGCTGACGAGTGCGGGGCGATGAACGAGCTGCTCGCCCGAGCGCCGCAGGCGGAGGTCGCCCACGGCGTGCTCGGATGCGTCGTCTCCCTCGACGACATGTGTGATCGGCCCCCGCGCAAGCTCGCCGACGGCGAGGTCATCGACCTCGGCGGCAAGCGCGTACGCCACATCGACACGCCGCACGTCCCGCACAACTGGGAGGCGCGCGTCCTCTTCGAGGAGACGACGCAGACTCTCTTCTGCGGCGACCTCTTCGCGCACGTCGGGAACGGCCCCGCGCTGACGACGGACGACATCGTCCAGGCCGCGATCGTGGGGGAGGAGCTCTTCCACGCGACGGCGCTCTCGAAGACGACGGGGCCGACGATCCGGAAGCTCGCCGACCTCGAGCCTCGCACGCTCGCCCTGATGCACGGCTCCTCGACCCAGACGGGGTGTGGCGAGTCGCTCCGCCGCCTGGCCGACGCGTACGACGCGATGCTCGCACGGCCCTGACCCCGTCGACGGCAAACAGCTTCGCGGATCAGTCGACGACGCCTTCTTCGACGGTGAAGGGCGCCTCGCCCACCCAGCGGTAGCCCTCCTCACAGAGATCGCGCAGTTCTCTCTGGAGGGGGGATGTTTCCCGGTCCTCGCTCGACACGGTCAGCGATCCGCGTCGTCTTCGGCGAGCGCCGAGAGCGCCGCCTCGGCGCGCGACGCGACCGCGAGCCGAGCTGCGCCCACTCGCTCGTCGTCGCGGACGCGCGCGAGCATCGGACACCGCTCGAGCCACGCGAGGTCGGTGAGCCCGGCCGCGACGGACGCCACCACGGCGCCCGCGACGTCTTCGTCCCGCCCGAGGTGGCTCGCCATCTCGGCGCGCAGTTGGAGCAGGAAGGCGCGCCGCCTCGGCGTGGACCCTACGCCGCCAAACGCTTGCTCGAAGCGCTCGCCGTAGAGCGTGGGATCGCGCGCGACGACGAGCTCGCTGAACCCGAGCACCACGCGATGCGTCGCACTCGCCCCGGCCCGCGCGGCGGTGACGACCTCGCGCATGCCCTCCTCGGGAGCACCCTCGGCCGCGCACCTCCACATCCGGAACCGGAAGCGGTTCACCCAGTACAGGTACGGCTGCTCCTCCGTGTCGCTGCGAGACCGCTCGATCGCGGCGTCGCTCTCGTTCCAGGCGCCGAGCAGCGCATGCGCGCGCGCGAGCTCTCCCGCCGCCTGCTTGATCCGCGGATCGATCGCGGACGCCGCCTCGAAGTGCGGGATCGCGTCGAGCGGTCGACTGCACTCGAGGACGAGCCGCCCGAGGACCAGGTGCGCATCCGCGCTCGACGGAGATCGCGAGAGCGCGAGGCGTGCATCGCGCGCCGCACGCACACCGTCACCGGCGTGGAGGTGCAGATTCGCGAGGGCCACGTGGGGCTCGGCGAGATCGGGCGCGAGCCGCTTCGCGCGCTCGGCGACTCCGAGCGCGCTCCGCACCTCCTCTTCGGTCCCCGGACGCATCGCGAGGTCCGTCATCCTCGCCATCGCGTAGCCGGAAAGCAACATGGGGTCGTCGGGGAAGCGGGCCAGCGCCTCCGAGAGGAGCACGAGCGCGCGCTGCACGCCTTCGAGCGCGAACGTCCCGTACGCCTGGCGTGCGCGGAGGTAGAGGTCGACGGCGAGCGGATCGCGCGCGAGCGGCGCCCGCCGTCGAGGCTCGACGCCGAGCGCAGACGCCACGGCGCGCGCCACCTCCGGGCCCGCCGCGACGAGCTCCCCGAGCGGATGTCGGAACCGACTCGCCCAGACCTGGAAGCCGTCGTCGGTCGAGACGACGCGCGCACGCACCTCGACGACTTCCCCATCCCTGCGGACGGCCCCGAGGACGACCGCCTCGACCCCGAGCGCGCGTCCGAGGGCGATGGGGTCATGCCGGGCGGCGCCGCGGGCCCGCTCCTCCGCCGCGCCGCGACCGAGGACGCGGAGACCGCGCGTGGTCGAGAGGGCGTCGACGAGGTCGTCCGTGACGCCGTCTGCGAGGTACCCGTCCGCCTCGGCGCCGCCGTTCTCGAGCGGGAGGACGGCCACGGTGCGCAGCCCGCGCAGACGCGCGCCGCTGTATGTCCGCGGCTCGGACGGGAACGACGGCCGCTCCACGCCGCGCGGAATCCTCCCCACGAGCGCGAGTACCTCGCGCGCGGATCGCGGCCGCGCCTCGCGGTCCGGCGCGAGGAGGGCGCACACGAGATCGGCGGCCTCGCGAGGGAGATCCGGGCGCCTGGCACCGAGGTCGGGGGCTCTGGAACCGACGCGAGCGACGGCGAGGGCCTCCGCCGACGTACCCTTCCACGGCAGCTCGCCCGCGAGCATCTCGAAGAGCATCACCCCGAGCGCGTAGAGGTCGGCGCGTCCGTCGACGACGTCGCCCGTGACCTGCTCGGGGGCCATGTACGCAGGCGTACCGGCGAGACCGTCGTGCGCGGAGACGTCGGCGCGCGCGACCGCGACGCCGAAGTCGGTGATCTTGGCGACGCCGTCCCGCCCGACGAGGACGTTCTCGGGCTTCAGGTCCCGGTGAACGACCCCGGCGGCGTGCGCGGCTTCGAGGCCGCGGCAGATCTGCGCGGCGAGGTCGAGCGCGCGCGCGAGCGGCACGCGTCCCGTGCGGAGACGCTCCTCCGCCATCGACTCGCCCTCGACGAGCTCCATCGTGAGGAAGCGCTCTCCGTCGTGCTCGCCGATGTCGAAGGTGCGCGCGACGTGCGCGCTCGTCACCTTGCGCGCGAGCTTCACCTCCTGGCGGAAGCGCTCGAGCGTGCCCGGCACGGCGAGCATGGCGCGGCGGATCATCTTGATCGCGACGATCTCGTCGAGCTCGAGATCGCGCGCTCGGTAGACGGCGCCCATGCCACCGACACCGACGAGCGCGAGGAGCTCGTAACGCTTCGCGAGGACGACCCGAGCGCGCGCAGGGTCGCCGGGCGCAGAGTCGAACGCCTGGAGATCCCGGACATCGACCCGACTCGTTCGAGCTCCTTCTGGGGGCGCGACCAGCGTCTCCGCCGTCGCGTCTCGTCCCCCCGAGCGCTCGTCGGTCATCCCGGGAGAGGTAGCACGTGACAGGCGACGAGGCCCGCCCGGGGCGGGCACCCTCGCGTCCCGCCTCGAGCGCGCCACCAAGGACCTCGCCTGTCGGACGACGCTTCGCGCGTCACCAACGATTGCCGACAGGGCTGCGCCGACCCGCCGCTCAGGGTCGCGTCCGCGACACGACGAGGTCGTGGGACGTCTCGCGGTCGCCTCGCAGGAAGGCGACCGTCGCGAACGCGGCCGACGCGAGCGCGATCGTCCCGGTCCCTATCCCGAGCCCGACGAAGAACGGGTTCGGCGCACCGTCGTGGCGCGTCGCGAGGTGGAACATCGTCGCGCTCGAGACCCCTCCGACGACGGCGCCCGCGACGAGCCACCATCCAGTGCTCTTCCGCTCGATGGTGACCGCGCGGGCCCAGCGTACGTTGTCCATGGGAGTCGAAATCGTGACGCTCGGCGGGAAGATGTAGTCGTCGTTCACCACCCAGCCAGAGGTTCCCGGCACCAGCGCGGCGTGCGTCTCGATCGACAAGCGCGGGGCCGCGCGGTCGAAGCGCCACGTCGCTGCGTCCGAGCTCACCCACTTCCCCGGCCCACGGAGGTTCGCGTTCTCGAAACGGAGCTCGCTTCCCATCCGCTTCCAGACGACCAGCTTCTTGACGTAGTCGGGATCGAGCGTCGGAGGCTCGTCGTCCCTCGGTATCCGCGCAACGTGGAGCTCGAGCGAGCCATCGTCTGCACGCGCCACGCGCGACTCGAGGTCGTGACGGTCAAGGAGTCGTCCCGTCGTGATGAGCATGGCTCGCCCCTGCCCTCGCTCGCCCTCCTCGAGAGTGACGGACGGCGGCCCATCACCGAGCACCGACCTGCTCCGGAGCTGGACGCGAACCTGCGACGGATCGTGGAGCCCGAGATCGATGCGATCCGTCCGCGGATGACACGCGACCTGCGCGAGCGCGAGGACGCCGGAGCCGACGCTCAGGGCGGCCCGTGCGCGCGGCCTGTCGCTACGCGCGGGCGCTGAGAGCAGCAGGTGCATGGCGCCCGCCGAGCAACCCGCGTGCCCGTGCTCCACCGTCGACAAACGGAGCGCGAGCATCGTGGTGTGAACGAGGCCGGCGATGCAGTGCCTCGTTTCGCGACGCGGCCTCGAGGCAGATGCGGTCGGACTCGAAGCCCGGCGTTCACGGCAGGCCGCGGCGACGATGCTCGGTCGACGGTTCGCGGTGATCGCCCTCCTCTCGATGTCGGCCTGCTTCCCGCGCGAGCTCGAGCCGGCCGCCCCGCCCGCGGCCCTCGTGCCGAACGTTCCGTCGTTGCCCACCGAGCCCGCTCCGCCGCGACACGGCCGCGTGCTCCTCGCGACGGAGCGCGAGCCGGCGGTCGTGTCGCTCGTGAAGGAGGCGGAGACGGTAGAGGAGGTGCGCGTCACGGAAGGGTCGGCCGAGCCCGGAGCCGTGCACGTCGAACCGACACGCGGGATCCGCCTCGTCGGCGCCGCGCCGCTCTGCGTGACGCCGTGTGCGGTGGATGTGCCGGTCGGCGCCCACCGCTTCGTCTTCGCGTCGACGACGGACAGGACGCGCCGCAGCGTCACGACGCTCGGCGTGAGCGAGGGCACCACCGCGGTCCGCCACGTGATGGCGGAGACGAAGCCGATGGAGGCGAGCTGGTTGCTCGGCTTCTTCGGCGCGTTCGTCGGCACGCCTCTGACGCTCGGCGGGGCGACCGCCCTCGGCTTCGGGACCTTCGGGGACATCGAGCGGGCGCAGGACGCCCGCTCGATGCAGTTGATGGGCGGCGTGACGCTGGCCGTGGGAGCCGCGCTCCTCACGAGCGGCATCCTCGTGATGAGCGCCAACCGCGGGAGTCATCGCGAAGGGGCGACGACGACGTTCGCGGTCCCGCCGCGCGACCCGCTCGCGAGCGGGCGCGACGACGACGGCGGACCGTGACGCGCGCGGGCCCGGACGCGCGGACCACTACTTCGCGGTGAAGATCGCCGCTTCGCCCGCGCCGAGCACCAGCCGGGGAGCGTGCAGAGTACAGCCAACGCGCGCTCGAGGCGGTGTAGACGACAGTGTCCGAATAGGCCGTCGGCGGGAGCTGTGTCGTCGCCGAGCGCAGCCTCGCGCTCGACACGGCGGCGCAGCCGCTCGACCATGCTACCCATGGCCTACGACCGCGGGTACTGGGAACAGCTCTGGGCAAAGACGCTGCGCGAGCACCCGGACAAGGTCGCGCAGCGCCCGCCGAATGCGCACCTGATCGCCGAGGTCGCCAGCCTTCGTCCGGGGCGCGCGCTCGACGCAGGTTGCGGTCACGGAGCGGAGACGCTGTGGCTCGCCGCGCACGGATGGGAAGTCACGGCGGTCGATTTCTCGGAGAGCGCGCTCGCGCATGCTCGGTCGATGGCCGATGCGTTGGGACCCGACATCGCGGGACGCATCACATGGGTCGAGGGCGATCTGGCGGTGTGGACGCCGCCGCGAGACCAGTTCGACCTGGTGGTGTGCCTCTATGTTCATGCCGCGGGATCGGTGGACGAAGTGGTGCGGCGCCTCGCGAGCGGAGTCGCGCGCGGCGGGACGTTGTTCATGATCGGCCACCGCCCGATCGATCCCGCGACGGGAAAGCCGACCGCCGCGGCGGGTCAGGTGCAAGTCTCCGTCGAGAGCGCGACCGCCGCGCTCGCTCCGAGTCGATGGGAGCTCATGGTAGCGGAGGAGCGCACGCGGGCCGTCGCGGGGACGGGAGTCGATGCGGTGATCCTCGCCAGACGCGTCACATGAGGCCGCGAGCGCACGCCTCGAGGGGGCATCGAACCGCGCCCGGCGCGCTGGGCTGCGCGACCACCTCATCGGGTCCGCCCAGGCTTCGTCGCGAAGCCCGAGAGGATTGACGAGACGGCGTCGTTCCAAACCGAACGAGCTTCCCTCGGCGAACCAAGCGCTCCCGCGATCTCCAGCGACGCGAGACCATGGAGGAGCGCCCAGACCTCGTTGACGACAGCTTCACGCTCGCGACCGACGATCCGCTTCTGCGCGATCGCGCGATCGATCGCGTCGTAGACGCGTACGAGTCCGCCCCGGGCCCGTGCTTTCGCCTCGGGCAGTGGCGTGAACCCGGGCACGGGGCGGCCGACGACCAGTGGGTAGAGATGCGGGTGCTCTAGGGCCGCCTCTCGGTACGCGTGCGCGAGCAGGAGCAGCTCCGCGATCGGATCTTCGTCGCGCCGAACCGCGAAGTGGCGCTTGGCCAGAGTGTCCGCCATCTCGAGGTACATCGCCGAGATGAGCCCGTCCTTGCCGCCAAACACGCTGTACACCGCTCGCGTCGTTGTCCCCACCGCGTCCGCGAGCCGGCGTATCGAGAGCGCCTCCGGGCCCTCCTGCGAGAGGAGCTCCCCAGCGGCCTCGATCAGCCGCGCCTTCGTCTCCGCACCGTGTTCTTTCGGGCGTCCCATCACTTGACAGAATAACGCAACGATGTAACGAAACACTGTAACAAAATGTTCCTGCCTGTCCTCGGATGGCTCGTCCTCACACCGGTCGCCCTCCTGGCGCTCCTGCGCTCACCGGCGGAGGCGGCCGTCGCGGCCGCGGTCACGGGAGCGCTCGCGAGCGCATCGACATGCTGGTCTCGGACGCTTCGCCACCTGATCCCCCTTTCCGCGGTCCCGAGCGCGTTGAGCTGGGGCGCCTGCGCGTGGCTCGTCGCGTGGCTCGTTCCGAGTCCCTGGTTCGTCGTGGCATTTCCGGCCGCGATGGTCGTGGCGACGCTTCCGCTGCGTCTCATCGGCGCGCCGCAGTTCGTGAGCAACCCCTTGGTTCGAACGCAGGAGCGGTGGCTATTCGTGGTGCACACCGCGCGGTTCGGCGGCGATCTCACGACGACCGGCCTACTCGCGACCGCAGGCGCATCTCTCGCCCTCGGTATCCGCGGCGACCTCCTCCCCGCAGCCGTGGGCGGGGCAATCGTCGCGTTGATGCTCACGCTCGGATGGGCAAGCTATCGTCGCGCGGTCCAGCGTATGGCTCGCGGTCGTCGCCTGCGCGTCGCGGCGGTGGTGGTCGACGGAAGGCCACCCGCAAACGGCGAGCTCACGGGTCTCTGGCCCGGCGAGTCGTCCGAGTACCGCGATGTAGCGGGAACGCTCGCGCGCTACCGATCGCACGTCGAGACGGCAGCTCACGAAGGCGCGTCGTTGATCGTCCTTCCAGAAGCGAGCGCGTGGCTCCTAGGGGACGACCGCGCGCACTTCCGTCAGCAAATCGAGGCCTGGGCGAGCGGGCTCGAGGTCACAATCGTCGCGCCGTACTTCGACGCGACCACGCCGAAGAACATGCTCCTCGTAATCGATCGGACCGGTGTGGTCGGCAGCTACGAGAAGCAGCATCCCGCGCGCGGGATCGAGCCACCGTGCACGAACAAGATGGAGGTCGGGCCCTTCGTGTCCCAGAGCGGACTGGCGGTCTCGACCGCGATCTGCGTGGATCTCGACTACGCGGACACGGCGCGTTCGGCGAGGACTGCAGGCGCGGTATTGGCCGCTCCGTCGAACGACTGGCACGGCAGCTTTGCCTTGATTCATCACCGAAGCGCCGTATGGGCCGCCGTCGTCGGCGGCGTCCCCATCGTCCGCGCGACCGGGCACGGGATCTCGGCGATTTACGACAGTGCAGGCCGCGTCGTCGGTCAGCAAACAAGCGCTGATGGTCCCGTCGTTCTCGTCCGCAACGTCAGCGTTTGAGTGGGTATCTCCATGGAGGACGCGGCGTGCTCGGTTTCTCGTGGGGTCCACCGTGGATTGCACTGCATCCGGCGCGGGCCGCGTCTGGCACCGCCGCGGCTTCAGCCGCTTCTGGGCTCGGCGGTCTCGTTGCGCGGGCCGCCAGCGCTCGATGGCGATCGGACGGAAGAACCACTACGGGTCGCGGCCGCGCCGTGGACCGAGGTGGCAGCGGTGCTGTATTCGCTCATCGAGTCGGCGAAGCGCGTCGGTGTCGATCCTGCCGACTGCCTGTCGTGCCGCGCAAGCCGCCGTCGCCGGCCAAGAGCCGCAGCTCCCGCACGAGCTCCGCGACGCCTAGCACGCGAGTCCTCGCCGCTCACGACGTGGCACGGCGAGGTGTCATGACCCGCGTGATCCCCGCCGTCAGGCCGTGATCTTCTCGGCCTCCGCGGCGTCGAGCGCGGAGCGGACGGCGCGGAGCAGGTCGGCCTCGAGGAACGGCTTCGGGAGCAGGAGCGCCCCTTCCTCGAGCACCCCGTGCCGGGAGATCGTCTCGTCGTCGTAGCCTGACATGAAGAGGACCCGGGGCACCCCGTAGTCCTCTCGGAGCCGAGTGGCGAGATCGCGCCCGGACATCTGCGGCATGATGACGTCCGTGAGCAGGAGATCGATCGCGCCGCGGCGCGCTTCGCAGATCGCGATGGCCTCCTCGGGAGTCCCCGCGTCGACCGCGACGTAGCGTTGCCGCTGGAGCAGCTGGCAGACGAGGTGCCGGCTCGTCTTCGAGTCGTCCACCACGAGGACGGTCTCGCCGCGACCGAGCGCGGGGGCCGTGGAGGGCGCGGCCTCGACCGGCGAAGCGACCGGTACCGGCGACGTGATCGCCGGGAAGAAGAGGTCGATCGTGGTGCCGACGCCGACCTCGGTGGACAGGCGCGCGTGGCCCCCGGCCTGACGGACGATCCCGTGGACGCTCGAGAGGCCGAGGCCCGTGCCCGACGCGCCCTTGGTCGTGAAGAAGGGCTCGAACGCCCGGGCGGCCACGTCCGACGGCATCCCAGCGCCGTCGTCCTGGATGCGGACGTGCACGTAGCGCCCCGGCTGCACGTCGATGAAGTGCGCCGCTTGCTCCTGACCGATGTCGACGTTGTCGGCGGAGATGAGCAGCCTGCCCCCGCGCGGCATCGCGTCCCGCGCGTTGAGCGTGAGGTTCAGAAAGACTTGCTCGATCTGCGGGAGCCCGACGCGGACGACCTCGAGATCGTCGTCGAGCTCGAGCACGAGCTCGATGCTGTCGCCGATCGTCTGCCTGAGCAGGCCCTCCAGCCCCACGATCACGTCCGTCAGGATCAGCGGGACGGGAGTCACGATGTCGCGGCGTCCCACGAGGAGCATCTGGCGTGTGAGGTGCGCCGCGCGCTGCGCCGTCGAGACGAGCTCGTCGAGCTTCTCGCGCTGACCGGGATCCACGATCTCGTGCCGCAAGAGGGCCGCGTAGTTGAGGATGATCGCGAGCAGGTTGTTGAAGTCGTGCGCGACGCCGCCGGCGAGGCGCGCCACGTTCTCCATGCTCCGCGCCTGCACGAGCTCGGCCTCGAGTTGCTCGCGCTGCCGGTCGGAGCGCGCGCGCTCGATGGCGTTGACGAAGATCTCTCCCGCGATCCGGAGGAGCGCGACGTCCGCCTTCGGCCAGCTCTTGCGCCGCCGCACGGAGTCGAAGCCGACGAAGCCCACCACCCTGTCCTGGTAGATCATCGGGATCGCCAGGACCGAGAGGATGCCCTGCTCCTGGAGGAAGCGCCGCTCCTCCTCCGGGAGCAGGTCCACGTCCGGGACGTCGATGACGCTCCGCGCACGCATGTTGCGCGCCCACCAAGGCAGGGTCGTGAGCAGGAGCCCCTGGAGCATGTCGATCTGCGGCTCGATCCCCTCTGCGCACCACTCGTGGGTGTTGTCCATCGCGGCGCCGTCAGGCGTCGAGCGGAAGATGTAGGCGCGGTCGACGCCCGCGAACTCGCCGATGGAGCGCAGCGCCGCCGTGAGCTCGCGGTCGATCTCCTCGCCCGCGAGGTTCACGAATTTCGTCGAGAGCTCGGTGATGAGCTCCTGGAACGCGCGCCGGCGCCCGGGCGTCTCCCCGACCTCCCCCTCCGTGAAGAGGAGCGACACTGCCCCCTCCACACTGCCGTCCGTCGTGGCGACCAGCGGCGCGTAGAGGCACTCGTAGACCTGACCGTCGCGCTCGACCGCGAAGCTCGACGTTTCGCCGGCGAGAGCGCGCGCGACGTGCTCCGCTTCTGCGCGCTCCGGCTCACCCCCAGACGCAGGGGAGCCGCCGGCGAGCCGCCCGCGCGTGCGGAGAGCTCCGTCCGTACCCCAGACCTGCAGAGCCGTCAGCCGCCTTGGCACTTTCACCGCCCCCTAGTCAGTGCACCGCGATCAGTGTACCGCGAAACGCACTCGGTACCGCACAGGGCAGAGCGAAAGGACACGCCTGCGGCGGGACGGCGAATGTCGAGCTTGCGCCTGCGGCGGGACGGCCTGAAGTCGTCGGCCTTTCGTCATGAGCGCACACGAGCTCACGAGATCCGGCCACCGAGACGCGGCGCGACGCATCGGCTTGCCGCCGCTCCAGCACGCCGTCACCACCGGCGGCCTTCTCGCCCTCGCGCCGCTCCTCGGTTGCTCGTCGACACCGGCGCGTGGTGGCGTGGCTCGCGCGCCGAGGCCTGCTCCGTGACGAGCACGCCTCGAACGAGTCGCCGCGTTGCAGCCCGCGTGAAGCCATGACCCTCGCGGGGATGCAGCGCGGCACGCTCGAGATGGCGAAGGAGCCCACGCGCCCTGGCGAGCCCGCCGTGACCGAGCTTGCCGCATGGCCCCCTCGCGCCAGCGACGCCGCGGTGCACGAGCGCGTCGACCTGCACGCCAGCGTCCATGTCCCTGCCCACGACGACCGCGCGCGCGAGCGCCTGTGCCGCTACCTCGCCCGTCCGGCCTCTTACCCCTTCGGGTATCGCGAAGCGCGTTCCCCGGCGCGCTTCGGCGTGCGTCGCGATGGCCTCGTCGTCTACCGGGTGAAGCGCACCGGGCGTGGACGCGTCACGCAGCGGGGGATGACGCCGAGGGGGTGTCTCGCGCGTCTCGCGGCGATGGTGCCCCCGCCGCGGTATCCGCTTCTTCGGCTGCACGGGGTGCTTGCGCCCCGCCACGCATGGCGCGCGCGCGCCGTACCGTGCCCGCCCGAATCGCATGCAAGGTGCACGAGCTCCTCGCCTCCGAACCGCGCGTACTCCAAGGCGGAAGTGACGGCAGGTGCAGAGCTGGCGGCCGCCGTCGTTCCGCCGCCTACGCTCCCGAGGCCGTCCGGCCCGCGTGGGACGGGCGAGGCGGCGCTCGTCCCGACCACGGAGCTGGTGCCGACCCGGGCCCTGCTCGAGACCGGCGCAGCGTCTCAGGTGGCGCCGAACATCCTGTCCGTCCCGCACTGGGCGCGACTTGTCGGCGGCGAGCTCTACGCGCCGATGTCGCGTCTCGACTGGGCAACCCTCTTGCGCCGCACCTTCGACGTGGACGTGAAGCACTGCCTCGCGTGCGGTGGCCGCAGGACCGTCCGCGCTGTCGTGACCGCCGCGGCCGCCATCGCCCGCCTGCTCGGCGCGCTCCGTCGCTCGCGCGATCCGCCCGCCGCCGCCTGACCTCGCTCGGGGCGCTGCGCGATACGTCGCGCCGTGGCCGCCACGTGCCCGGCGCGCGCCGAACGCCCCTCCCTTGTCCAGCGCAAGCGGGAAAACGCCCCCATGACGGTAGGCGCGCGGGCCCAGCGACTCTTCCTTGGGAGCCTTGCCCCGCTATCTCGTCCTACTCTCCTTCGGCCGACCGCCGCTCTCGACCGTGAGGCCGTCGCGGCTCCGCTCAAGGCGCCGTGACGACGTTGTAGTTCCCGCCGCTCTCGTCGATCGCTCCGCCGACCAGCTCGAGCACCGCCGGGGAGATCGAGATGAGCCGCAGGCGCGTGCGGACGTGCGCGCTCTTGCCCAGCGCGCTCGCGCGCACGCTCGCGTAGGCGCCGCACGCGTCCGCGGACCCGACGCGGATCTCCGCCATCGAAGACTGCCGTACAGTGCCGAGCCGGAGTCCGGACGTGCAGTCGCCGAGCACGAGCCGCCCGCTCTCCGTCTGGTCGTCGATCACGTCGATCTGCGTGCCTGGGGCCTCGCACGACCTTCCGTCCTCCCCGAGAACGGTCACGTTCTCACTGGCCTCGCCAGGCGAGGGGTCTGCCTTCCGGACGACGCGTACGCGCTCGGAGATCGTGCATCCGAACGCGCTCGGCGCCTGCCACGACGGCGCGAACGGCCCGGTGGCCCCGAACCAGGGCCATGGGTTCGTCGTGCGGATCTCCTCCGTTCCGTCTTCGTCGGCGCACCCGATGTTGGCGAGCGACGCGACGAACACGAGCGCGACGATGACACGAGCAAACACGGACGTGCGCGGGCGGAAGCTCATGGGGACAGGAGGAGCAGAGGATGTGCCAACGAAGGGCGTCGCACGATTCTACGCGAAATCGGATGCTCTCCGTCCCGCCGCCCGCGGTGGATCACCGCTCGCCCTGGTGACGGTGCCCGCGCCCGCGATGCGGGTGGCACACACGGCACGACCGCACCGCGCGAGGCACCGCGTCAGGGCGCGATGCGGCTCGAGACGAAGGACGATCCGCGATGCAAAGCGGCGCGAGATGGGGTTCGACGAGCTCGCCGAAGGACGGAGGAGAGGCGCGCGCGCCGAAAGATCGCGACGGGCGCGGTCCCGGCGGCTCTTCGGGAGGATGCACTCTTCCTCTCGTACCGGTCGATGCCGGCTGCGACGCTCGCGGCGCGTCGGACGCGGGGCTGCGCTCTCGCTCGGCATCGCCGCCGTCGTCACCTTCGCTGCCGCGGCCGGGTGCGCGGCGGACGACGGGCTGGCGCGCACTTCCGACGCAAGGCCGCGCGGGTCGCCCGACGGCGAAGCACCGTGTGGAGCGTCGATGACGTGCGAGAACGCACCTCTGCTCGGCACGATCTCCGGCGACTCGGACGCGGGGAGCTTGACCGCGCAGGGATCGACGTCGATGTGGCTCCGCGCGCGTGTCACCGAGAACGAGAACGGATGGAGCGGTGTTCCGATGCGGTTCCGCGCGACGCTCACGCCGCCCCGCGGCGCGAAGTACGAGCTCTACGCGTACGGGGACACGGGGGAGCGAGCTCCCGACGGCGGCTCGCTCGCGGATGCCGGCGGTCTCGTCGAGGTGACGAACCGAAAGCGCAGCGCGTCCTCCGCGCTCCCATGGTCGGTCGGTGCGGACCTCGAGCCGCAGGCGTCTCACGTCGCCTGCAGCCCCGTGTCCGCGTTGTCGTGCGTCGGGCGCGTGCTACGCCGCGGTCGTGATGGTGACTTCGCTTCGCCGCCGGCTCGGGTCCTGCCTCGCGCTCGCAGCGCTCGTCCTGAGCGGCGCGTCCACGGTCGTGGCCGTCGCCGCATGCGGCTCGGAAAGCTCGCCCGCGGAGACCGTCGCGCCCGCGGAGACCGTCGCGCCCGCGGACGCCGCGACGGCAGACGTCGCGCCGCCGCAGCCGGATCCTCGTGACGCCTCCGCCGACAGTCGGGGCGAGGCGGACGCGGCGACGGACGGAGGCGACGACGCGAGCACGTCGAGCGGCTTCCCCGGCTGCGCCTCCGCAACGAACGTCGCGCCCGCGGTCGCGTCGAAGGACGAAACTGCGACGAACACAGCGATGGGCACGGGGGGGCCGATCGCCTCGGGGATCTACGAGCTCGTCGAGGACGCTCAGCGCGGCGGCGGCACCTTCGTCCCACGGACGACACGCATCACGCGTTTCGTCGAAGCGACGACCCCGGAAACGGGGCACTTCCATCAGGTGACCACGCGCGCGGCCGGCGGGAGCGAGATCACGACCTGGCAGGCGGGTACGTACCAGACGGGAACGACCGGCGGACGGCCGTACCTCGCCGAGATGGTCACGTGCGACGCGACGACGGACTCGGGCACGACAGTGACGACGTACGGCTACACCGCCGCCGCGTCCGGTGCGCTCACGATCGTCTTCACCGGTACCCCGCAGACGGTCTTGCGCTTCGCGCGTCGGCCCTGATGCGGTGTCCGTGGTCGGGGACGAGCTCGTCGAGCTCGTACGCGCGCGTTTGTATGGACCCGTGATCCGCCCGACTGCTCCACGTAGACCGGCGCCGACGTACTGAATAGCCAAGCCACCGCCCGCGTCTGTGTCCGAGCTTCCCATGCAGCGCGATGGCAAGGTCGGCACGAGCGCCTCACCAGGTGCGGAGGGCGGGCCGTACCGCGCCGCCACGAACGTGATCGACGGTCTTCCGCTCCCGCGCCGTTGCCTAGAGACCGCGGCCATCTTCGTCGCGGCGGTGACGGGGGCGGCCTGGACGCTGCCTCTCGCGTTCCTCGATCAGACCGGAGCGCTGCCGCGTTCGCTCGCGCGAAGCAGCGTCGGCATGTGGGGGCTCGTCGCGGTCCACGTCGTTCTCCTCCCCTTCGTCGGGGTCCGGAGCGTCGGACTCGCTCACGGCCGCCGCCTCGAGGGAGCGTCGCGTCTTCTCGCGCTCTCGCTCGCGCCACTCATCATCGCCGCGCTCGTCGACGTCGTCGAGACACGCGGCGTCGTCGCCTCGATGGAACCCGAGGTCGGTCGTGACGCGGGCCAGATCCTCGCCCAGCGACTCGGCGCCCTCGCCCCGCTCACTGGGTTCGCGAGCCTCGCCACGGCGAGCGCCCTCGCCGTCGTCGCAACGGGCGCGGTATCGGCCTTCGCCACGGTCGACCACGGGCGCGTCCACGCGTGTCGCGGTCCGGTGATCACGACGTTGCTCGCCTCTGCGTCGTGGCTCGTGGCGTCGACCGCGCTGGGCGGCCATGCGAGCGTCGCAGCTCGTCTCGGCGTCGTGGCGCTCGCCGTGCTCGTAGCCCGCGGGGCACCTTCCGTGCGTCACGCGGGCGGAGCGCGCGAAGCGGTCGATCTCCTGCGCTGCGCGCTCGTTGCGGCGGTCGCAGCCGCGGTGATCGTCGTCCTCGAGCAGCGGGCGATCGCAAGCCTGGAGGACGCCGCGCTCGCGGTCCCGAGCGGCGACGCGGACCCGGACGGGTCTGCACGGCTCGTCGCGCTTGCGGCGGCGCGGAGCGCACACGTTCGCTCGACAATCGTGGACGCGGCGGGCGCCGCTGCCTGCTTCTTGATCCCGCTCGGATCGATCCTTCGCGGCGCGCGCACGATGGGCGCTCGGAGCGTCATCACGTCGCTCGCGCTCGTCGGCGCGTTCGCCGCGACGCTCGGCGTGGTCGCGATCCACCGCGTCGTCGAGGATCGCGTCGGCGCGGAGCTCGCCGGCCGTAACCAGCTCGCGCTGCTTCGTCGCGTGTGGCGGGCAAGGCCGGGAGCGCCGCGCACCGGCGCCTACGAGACGAGGGCTCCGATCCTCGCGATTGCGGCCGACGGCACCACCCTCGGGAGGTCTGCCGATGCGGATCTCGTGGCGAGCGAGCCGAGCACGCGCTTCGATGTCTTCGTCGACACGCTCCTCCGCCAGGCGCGCCCCGGCTGCGGGTCGGACGGGCCGCACCCTCTCCACTCCTTCCGCCTCATCGCGCCGACGGCGAGCCTGCCCGAGCTCGGCCCCACCCTCGACGCCTTCCAGGCTCCTCCCACGACCGCGTATGCCGTTGCTCTCTGGGAGCACGACGAAGACGACTTGGGCGTCGGCGGCCTCGGCTTCTTGTCCACGGGACTCCCCTCCGCACGCATCCACCAGCACGCGCTTCTCGGCATGCCAAGGACCGCGCACCTCGCGGACGGCGACGACGGTTTCGCGCGCCGTCGTGACATGGGTGAAGTCTATGCGTTGGCCTCGTGCCTCTCGGCGCTTCGTCTCGTTCCGCGTCCCGACGATTCGATGCAGCGCGTGCTCGATGCCGTCGCCGCACTCGCGCGCGACGCGAGGGAGCGCGGCTGCGTGCCGAAGATCGAGCTCGTGCGGCGGAACAACGCGACCCGCCTGCAGCCGGGCGACTGAGAGCGTTGTTCCGTCCGCGCGCAGCGGGAGGTCACTGCACGGTGACGTGGATCGTGCGCCTCGTGATCGGCGAAAAGACGTTCCCTTGCGTGAGCACGATCGTCGTCGTCCCCGGGCGAGCTGCGACGAAGCCGAAGCGAACGTGCGGCTGGTTCCCCGGCACCATCGGCGTCGCGGGATCGACGCCGTCCTGCCCGCGATCGAGGGCGAAGCCGACCACGGCCGTGACGGACCAGGAGTAGCCAGGGTGCAACGGCTCGCTCAGGCGGAGGACGACGTTCGCCCCTCTTCCTCGCGACCGGCCACTACCGGAACGGGATCCTCCTCGCGAAGGCTACGGGCGATGCGGTCGCGGCGGCCATCCTCGAGCGCGGAGGCGACGCCGGCCGTCCGCCGGGGTGTGGATCGTGCATTGCGGCTTGCGGGACGCGGACGATCCGGTGCCTCCCGCGCAACATACCCTTTCAGCGGGCTGGATTTCGACCGGTGCGGCACGGTGCGTGATGAAGGTTCACGCATGAAAGCTCTCCAGCTCCTCGTGGCCTTCGCCTCCGTCACTGCCGTGTCCCTGGTCGGCTGCGCGTCACCCGTCAGTGACGAGGAAGTCGCCCAGTCGGGCGACGCCCAGAGCATCGGCGAGAATGCGGGACCCGTGAGCGAGCTCGGCGGCGAATGGGTCGGCTCGATGTCGAGCGTCGACACGTACGAGAACCGCGCCGTGCGCCTCGTGCTCGAAAACGACGGTACGTTCGAGGTGAGCATCGAGCGGAACAAGATGGACCCCCTGTTCCAGCGAGGCCATTGGATCGAAGAGGACGAGACGCTCTACTTCCGGAACCTGCACGAGAGATTTGCGTGCCGGGTGGTGCGGAACAAGCAGGCCGCGATGCGCGTCGAGCCGCCCGTCCCGGCCGGAGAGCTCGCCCGGTTCGTCTCCGGGTCGGACCTCGTCATCGACTGCGACGACCGCCCCGACCTGGTCCTTCGCCGGCCGCCGCCGTCGCCCTGACCGCAGGGCGAGCCAGGGTCAGGGGGCAGTTCTGCGCGAGCATGACGAAGGGCCCGCGGACGTTCGCGGCATCCGTCACGGGCGACAAGCTCACGTTCGTGTCGGCGCGGAACGCGGTGACGGCGCCCTCGTGGAGGAGCTCCCACGCCCCGCCGAACTGCTTGGCGCGCACGTAGCCTTCGAGCGTGACGTACGCGCCGTCGACCTCGTCGCTCAACCCGATCATGAACGTCGACTTCTCCGCGGTGGGGTAGACCGCGCCCTGCATCGACCATGTCCCGAGCGCGTAGGCTCCGCCGTCCTCGAGGAACGCGCGACCGTCAGCGCAGTGCCGGAGCGAAGCCTGGTGAGCGCGACCTTCACCTTCGGTGCGCGATTCGGCTGGCGCCGAGAGGCTCTCGCAGTACGACGCCGTCACCTTCTTGCCAGGTCTCCGGTCCGCGAGCGCGGCGTCGAACGTCACGCCCGCCGTCGTCGTGAGCGTGACGGGGCCGTCCGGAATGGACACGCCCGCGCAGTCTCTGCACGTCCCGACGTGTCGACCGCGCGACGGCGCGACGCTCGGCCACGCCGCGCCCTTCGTCGGGAAGATGGGCTCCCCGCAGACGTCCTTGCTCGAGAGCGTGACGTACTCCACGGTCTTGCCGTCGTCGTAGAAGACGAGGTCGCCGCATCCCGACCAGCGCCCGACGAGCGGCTTCGCCGGATCGCGGACCTGCGGCGTCATCCGCCCGCGCGCGATCGACACCGCGTAGTCGTCCCCTCCCGGAAAGCCCTTCTTCGCGAGGAGCGTGACGTCGTACGTCCCGTCGCGCAAGATCTCGAGGTCGAACACGGCGTTCCTCCGGCCGATCGCGAGGTCGTCGGAGAGGCCGAGCGGCGCGGTCCCCGGCGACCCGATCGAGACCTGCGGATCGCCGGTGAGCGACGAGGCCCGGACGAGGACGGTCTCGCCCTTCATCGCGGCGAACCGCAGGAGCGCCTGCCGTCCCGGGGGCGAGCTTCACGTTCGTCGTCGAGTCGAGCGCCACCTGACCGAGTGTCCTGCGAGACGTGCAAGCGCGAGAGCCGCGGACATCTCCTTCGCCTTCGCGGGGCCTTTCTCCGGGCAAGAGGTTGTCGTACCCGTCGTCGGCCCACATCCCGAGGACCTCGTCGGCCTCGGTGACCCGGCGCGCGTGCTCGCCGCGCCATCGCGCGGCCTCGTGGCGCGTTCAGCCGGCGAAGATCGGCTCGAGCATCGTCTCGACCACCTTGCCGTCGCGGACCGTGAACTCGACAATGACGGCGAGCTCCACGTCGGTGTCCTCGGCGGGCTGCACGCGCGGCCTCAGCGAGATCGTGAGGTTGATGCGGTGGGCGTCGCCCTCCTTCGAGACCTCCGGGCTGCGGAAGGACACGATGTCGTCCGCCGCCACGAGATCGGCGTGCCACTTGCGGAACGCCACCGGCGGGCCCTCCGCCGGTCGAATCATGAGCCCGTCCTGCGCGAAGAGCAGCGCCGCCCCCACGTGGAGCTTGCACTCCTCGACGGCTCCGCACATCGCGAACGGGTCGGCGGCGGCCCCCGTCGAGGCCGCGGAGGCCGAAGACTGCGAGTCGTCCCCCTCCGGCGCGGCGCACCCGACGAGGCCGAGGATGCCGAGAGCGATCAGGGACGAGAAGAGGCGGTGAGCGGCGCGCATGGATTGGTCCTTTCGAGTCGGTCGAGCGAGTGTGTCGACGACTGGAGCAATGTGGATGCCAGCCACGAATGGCGGTCGAGCGTGTGGACGCGACGTGCGGCGCCGACTCGACCCTGGCGACCCGGAAGCCGCGATTCTTCGAGGGATGAACGCAGAAGAACCGCGCATCGTCGTCCGTACGCCGCTCACGGCCATGTTCGGCACGCCTGGTCCCGGGCGGAGTGGGATCTCATGATGTGAGCCCGCTTTGGGCACGTCGCGGGCCCTTCATGGGACGAGCGAGGCCGGGCAGCGCACGCGCGCATGGAGTGGACGCGGAACGATCGGCCGGCGCGTGCTAGGTTCTTCACATGCGGCCGGCGGATACCTCGGAGGAAGCCTGGAAGAGGCTCGAGGCCGGCGTGCGCGCGATGACGCCAGCCGAGCGCATCGCGCGGGCGGTGTCGCTCACGATCGTCACGCACCGCGCTGCGCTCGCGTGGATCCGCCGCACCCATCCGGAAGAGACCGAGCGTCAGCATCGGCTGCGTCTCGCGGCTCGCTACATCGACGCCGATACGATGCGCGCCGCGTTCGGCTTCTCCGATGACGGATCCTGACGAGCTCGGCGCGACGCTCGCCGCGGTCGCGGCGGCGCTCGACAGCCTCGGGGTCCGCTGGGGGATCGGAGGGTCGGTGGCGAGCTCCGCATACGGCGAGCCGCGCGCGACCAACGACGTGGACGTCGTGGCGCTCCTCGACGTGCACGGCGCGCGCGAGCTGACGCGGCTCCTCGGTCCCACGTTCTACGCCGACAGCGATGCGGCCGCGGCCGCGGCGCAGCAGCGTCGAAGATTCAACGTCATCGACCAGCGAAGCTTCATCGAGGTCGACATCTTCATCCCGCCGGCAGGTCCGCTCGGCGACGGTCAGCTCCAGCGCGTCGTGCGGCTCGAGCTGATGGCCTCGGCGCCGCCGTTGCCCGTCCTCGCGCCCGAGGACGTCATCCTGCAGACGCTCGCCTGGTATCGCGCGGGCGGCGAGGTCTCCGAACGGCAGTGGCGAGACATCGTCTCGGTCCTCAGGACCGCCGCGACCGAGCTCGATCGCGCGTACCTCGAGAGCGTCGCGACGGCGACGAACCTGGGCGGTCTCCTCGCACGTGCCGAGAGCGATGCGTTCGTGCCCCGCGGCGGCTGAGAGCGCGCTCCACGCACATTCCGACGTCCCCCCTGCGGGGGACCTGCCACCCTCCGCGTCCTCCTCATCCGCATCGCGCGCGAACGGGCGTCGTGCGCTCGAGATGGTCGGAACGGATCCTCGACGAGTGGCGCCGAGAGGCTCTCGCAGTACGACGCCGTCACCTTCTTGCCCGGTCTCCGGTACGCGAGCGCGGCGTCGAACGTCACGCCCGCCGTCGTCGTGAGCGTGACGGGGCCGTCCGGGATGGACACCCCGCGCAGTCTCCGCACGTCCCGACGTGCCCGCACCCGTCGAGCAGCCGTCCGCACCGGGGGTTCTGCTCCTCGCACGTCCGCGGGATGCACGTCTTCGTGAATCAGAGCTGCGGGGACACCTTCGCGCCAGGGCGACCGCGCGACGCTCGGCCACGCCGCGCCCAGCACACGCCGCGTCTCGGGGAGGAGGGGTGCCTCGGGGGTCAGAGGGGGTGGAGCCCCCTCGACGAATCAGCTCCCCATGCCCTACCGAAATCGAGCCGGCTCTCGTCCGCTGCCTACTATGTACAGACAGCCCGATAGCAGAGACCGCACAACAGTCGTCTCGGCGCGCTGCGAGGCCCTACTCGTCAAGTCCGAGGACGTCGAGCAGAGCGGTCCGGATCTTCTTCCAATGACGGTCCGGCAGGTGCGCCACCAGCGGGCCGAGATGCGCGCGTTCGACGATGCGGATCCACTCGGGCTTGAGCACGCAGGGCGAAAGAAGTCCGTCCTCGGGGCCGAGCGGCACTTCCCATCGCAGCCCACGCGCAACCGTCGACAATGGAATGATCGGAATCTGCGCGAGCGCGGGCAGCACGTCGTCGCGACCGACGACGTGCACGGGGCGTCGCTTGTCGGGCAAAAAAAAAAGGAACCAGCGAACCTCGCCGCGTCGGATCACGGTAGCTCCGGCTCGCCGTCGTCCTCGATAGGGCCCTGCGGCCCACGTGCGGCCCACGTCTCCCACGCGCGTTGTTGCTCGGCTCGATCCTCGGGCGCCTCGTCGACGGGCGATGCTCTTGGCCCCCGACATCCAGGAACAGCTCCTCGACGGAGCGGTTGGGACCGAACGGGTGACGGAGCGTGTGCTTCGGCAGGTCGTCCGCGTGCGGTGCTGGGGGAGCAACGACGGCTCTGGGCATCGCGCTCGCCGATGTGACTGGGCTGTTACCCCGTCTCCGATCGTCTCGCCCCGGAGACGCCTCCGAGCCCGCGAGCGCATCCCCGATCGGCCCGGTCACGACGTCGCGGTGCTCTTTGTCGAGAGCGCCCCGAGGCGCCGCCGCGTCGCGCATGGCTCGAAAAGGCCGCGGCGCGTCGGGTCTCCGCGCGCCGCGCTCTTCACCAACGGGTCACCTCGGTTCGCCTTCGGTGACGTATGGCTCCGCAAGCCGAGCCATTCGCGAACACTCTCCGGGTGAGCAACCGGGACAGATTCGCCGACTCGCACCGTCCCAGAAAGCCGTTCGCATTGCGAATGCAGCAGGTTGATCGCGACGCGCCGGGACAGATTCGCGGATTCGCAGTGTCCCGCCACGCCTGCGGGGCCGGTCGTAGCGTGCCCCGGTTCGAGCCCAGCATGGGCCCCGAATGCCGCACGCAGGGCGCTCACGTTGGCCCAGGGCGCGCCGAGACGCTGGGCGTGGGGTTGGGCCCGGTCGCCGACGAGGGCGCGCACGTGGGCCCGTTCTGCGCGGGCCGTGTTCAACTCGCCACCGCAGCCACGGTCGTGCCCATGTCCCACGGCAGCGTGACGACGCGGGAGGCGAGGAACGAGCGCTCGCCGTCCGTTGCGTCGGGCGCCAGCATCACGACCTTGCCGCCGTCGCTCCCCGGCCGCACGTCCAGTACGACGCGAACGCGAGGCACCTCCCGGGCGTGAAGAACAACCAGGTCGCCGGGCTTCACACGGCGTGCGGTCAGTCGGTGCTCATCGGGCGTGAGCGCCACGAGTGCGAAGGTCTCCAGGGCCGCGCGATGCACCGCGAGCCACCGCTCTCCATCCACGCGGAAACGGGGTGTGCGGGCGACGCTCTCCTCGAGGATGGTCCATGCCTCGGTGTCGTCCGCGAGCCATGGGCTCAGCGTCGCCAAGAGCTGAACGGCGTACCACTGCTGGTCCTCGATTCCTTCGAGGCCACCTCGTTGCGAGGCCACGGTGATGTCGGTCTCCACGTCCCACGCGAGCCACGCGAGGAGCCCGACGACCATCGACAGCTCGGCGAAGCCGTCGCCGCCCGCCTCGGTGATCGCCCTCGGCGCGAGAGCGTCTGGGCCCCAGCCGACCGCGAGCGCCGCCGACTGGAGCAGGTTCCACTCATCCTCGCGATCGACGAGCTCGTGGTGCATGCGCTTCCACTCGGGGCGCTGCTCGACGAAGCGCAACGTGCGGATGACTCCGAGCACCGCCGCCAACTGCACGACGCCCCGACGCGCGCGGTCGGGTGCAGCGGCAAGCTCGAACTGCCCGTCCATGCGCTTGATGAGGCGTCGAACCTTCCCTCGGCACGCCTTCGCCAGCACCTCGAAGTCCGGTGCCTGCCGCGCGAGTTCGCCGCCTTCCTCTTCGTCGGCGCCGATCTCCTCCTCCTCGCTGCGCGGCCGTGGCGACGACGTCGTCGTGAGCCCCTCGCCGAGCCTACGCATCAGCGCGTCGAGCAACACGACGATGTCACCGCTCGCGAGGCTCCTTGTGCGTCGCGCCGAGGACTTCCGCCCGGCAGCCGAAAGCGCGAGCGATGCCGGAGCCTGGCCCGCCTCCTGGTCCGCACCGGCCCCTGTCGCCGGACGGAGCGGCGTCGTGCGCACCACGTCGTCCGAGTCGAAGATGACCTTCTCCGTCAGCTTCAGCAGCGCCTCGAGCTGCGTCGGATCTTCTTCGAGCGCGCCGAGCGCCTGCCGGAGCGCCTTGCGCGTATCGCCGCCGAGGTTCTTCGCGATGTCCTCGGTGCGGTGAACGACGACGAGCGTGTGACCATCGGCCGAACGCTCCTCGAGGTAGCGGGCGCCGTCGCGCACGGCATCGGGCGCATCGACAACGCCCGCCTCGCGCACGACCGCATCACCGAGGGGTGCGTCCATGTCGCCGGCACCGCGAAGGACCAAGCCGACTCGCAGCGGCTCCTGCGCCAGGAACCCGGTGGGCGTCGGCGTAGCGATGCAGATGTGCCGCGACTCCTCGGCGGTCGCGGACGGTGCTGCCTTCCGGCGTGCGGTGACGGCGTTCCAGTCGGTGGCCGTGACGGCTGGCGCGCCGAGCAGTGCCCCCATTCCGAGCAACTCGGATGCACCCTTGCGGCGATCGGCGACGACGGCCTCCGCGTTGCGCGCGCCCGGTGCCGCGAAGAACGCTGCAACGCTCGGGTTCGCGCTGCCCGTGACGAGCAGCTCGTCCTGCTTGCTGGCGAACCAGAATAGCTTCGCGTGCAGGTGGCGCGACGCCCCTTCACGCCGCTGCGGGATGGCCGGGACGCTGGCGATGTTGACCCACTCGACACCCTCGAGCTTCGCGGCCTCGACCGGATCGATCTCCACCGACTCTGGGTCGATGCCGATGACGAGCCGCTTCGGGCGCACCTCGCGCTGAAGGCGCCGAACCAGTGCCAGCGCCGGGTCGAAGAACGGCCCGCCGATGAAGGCGGTCGTGACGTCCTTCGGGATGAGGGGCGCGACCTGCGACCAGAGGTCGGGGCCCGCGCTCGCCTCCGTGAGCAGTTGCCGGTCCTGTGGGCCGGTCCCGAGTGGCCCGTCGAGCCAGGGCACGCCCAGCTTCACGCCCTCGAAGGCCTCGACCACATCGGGAAGGTTCGCGGGCACGAACCCGGCGAGGTAGTCGAGCGCCTGCCGAAACGGCGCGCCGCCCGCACGCAGCGCGGCGCCTTCGAGACGGAAGACGTTGGTGACCTCGTCGTTCAGGCCGAAGCCCGAGAGCGTCATGTTGTGGCTGCCGACGAGCAGCGAGCCCTTCGACTTCCCGAAGCGAAGGAACAGCTTCGGGTGGAACGCGCCGCCGACCTTCACGGGGATGAGGGTGTAGTCGCGGCCGGCGCGACGAGGCCGCAGTTCCTCGATGGCGAACGCCTCGGCGCATCGGGTCGCGTCGACCATCAGCACGTTGTGCGTGCAGCCCGCCGCCATGAGTCGCCGGAGGACCACCTCCTCGTAGAACGGGAAGTAGCAGCTGTAGGTCGTGATGACCGACGCGCGAAAGCCGGTCTCGGCGACGTGATCGAGCAGCGAAGTGGACGCGAGCTCAGCCGACACGGCACGCCTCCAGCTCGGCTCGGCCGCGGTCGGTCAGGAGCATCACACCCTCGTCGTCGTACGCGACGAGGCCGAGGTCGCGGAGGATCTGCTGCGCCCTGCTGACGCGCGGCTGGGTGAAGACCGGGGCCGGCGCCTCGACCACGCGCAGCTCGCCTTCGAGAGGGCGGATGCGGAACGTGTCACGGCGCTCGCCACGCAGCTTGCGGAGCGCCACGCGAAGGTGACGAGCGACGCCCCACTGCACCGCGAGCCAGCGAACCCACCCCTCGACGGTCAGCCCAGTCCACTCGGCCTTCGAGGCGTGCCGCAACGAGAGCAGGTGAACCTCGCGCGGGTCAAAGTACTCCGGGTCGAGTTCGAAGTCGCCGTAGGGGTACTCGTCGACGCCGCGCGCGAGCAGCGCCAGGAGGATGGCGATGCTCTCGCGCGCGATCTCCTCGAGGTTCGTGTCGTCTTTCAGCGGCAGGTTCTGAAGGCGCCATCCTCGCTGAAGCTCGTGGTCTTCGTTCTGCCAGTCGGCCAGCGCCGGAAGTGCCCCACGAACGCGCGTGACGAGCGCGTCCAGCGGCAGCATCAGGTCGGCGCCCAGCGATGCGAGCAGTCGGACAGCGACGTCGGCCGCGTCGCTCGCCTGTCGGATCTTCCTGGCCTCGTCGCGCTCGATGGCGCGAAGCACCGCTGCAAAGAGCCCCTGCACGGCGATCGAGAGCAGCTCGTTGCGCTGGTACGTTCCCCAGCCGCGAAGCACCCGCTCGTGCGCCTTGGTGACCTGCCACGCCGAGCCGTCGACGAGCGCGCCCGTATAGGCCGCACCGCGCAGCAGACCCTCGAAGGCGTACTCAGGATCGCGCGCCGGCTGGCTCACCAGGTCGAGCATCAGCCCGAGCGAGGCCCGTCGCGTCGTCCCTCCGTCGCCCTGGAACGGCTCGGTGCGCGCTAGGAACAGATCGAGCAGAAGCTCGTGCTCGGTCGCGTTCTCGTGCAGCTTGCACGGGCAGAACGCCTCCAGCTCATCAAGCTCCTCCCAGGTGGAGGTCGGCTGCTCCAGCACGCGGAAGAACGCATCCTGCGGAACGGCGCTCGCGAACGCCTCGGCGAGCTGCCGCCCGCGCTGCTCGTCGTAGCCGGGATAGCCCGCGCCCTCGTGGTGGTCGAGCACGCGAAGGTCGCGCAGCGGCCCGAAGTAGTACTGACCGAGCCCGCCGAGCTTGTTCTTGAAGTAGCGGTTCGGGCCCTCGAGGGTGGCGTAGTCCTCGAGAGTAAAGCCCTCCGCGTCCTCCGCGATGCGCAGCAGCTTGTCGCGCCCGACCATCGCGCGCCCGTGCAGCCCATCATCTCCGTCGCCGACGACACGGGCGTGACGGATCGCGACGAGCGCGAAGAGGCACTCGGCGCGCCTCAGCACGCGACGGAACTCGTCGACGGAGTGGTCGGGGTAGCGCCGCTCGAATGCCCATACCACCCACGGGTGGAACGAGTAGTAGCGGGCCCGGTCGGTGACGTTCGTGATGCCAGGGAGAAGCTGGCCGTAGAGCGCTATGCAGGGCGCCTGCACGCCAAGGTGATCGAGGCCACGGATCGGCTCGGGCGGCTTCACCCACGCAACTGTCTCGGCCGCCGCCATCTACGTGTCCCCCATGGGCATCATTAGCTGGCCATTGCTTCGCTCGTCGGGCGCTTCTCGAACGCGGGCGCGAACGCGCGTGACAATGCAACGCGTGCGAGAAAGTCGAGTTCCTTGCCCGCGGCGGTTGCTCGCTCGCTCGCGGCGGCGAGCGTGTCTCGCAGCCTCTTGAGGTAGGCCACGATCGCTACCTGTTCGTCGCGGGACGGTACGGGCACCGGGAAGGACAGAAGCTTGTCGGTTTCAAGCTTGCGGGTGTCGTGGGTGGACTTCGCAACCAGCGCGAGCAGTCCGCGATTGAGCGCGCGCAAAGCAAACAGCAGGTACTCGGCGTCGACATCGCCCGCGTGCAGCGCCTTCATGTCCTGGTTGATCGTCGCGTCGACCGTAAGCCGACCGACCGGAACAGTGCGCACGAGGATCATCCCACGCGTGACGATGAGTAGGGCTCCTGCCTTCACGAGCTTGGCCGGCGACTCTTGCGTGGCCTCCACCGAGATATGGTCTTCCGAATCGTCAATCTCCCAGCGCTTCATGTCCTTCGGCGACACCCAAGGGATGCTCCCCGACCAGTAGAGCGGATTGGCCTTCGAGGGCGTGCCGCCGCCCTGCAGCCGGACAAGCTCGCCGAGCGGGCGCGTCGCGGTGACGCGAGCAAGCCTGTCCTCGGCTGCGCGCTCCCATGCACCGGCGATTGACGCATCTGCGAGACCACGGAGCCGAGCCGCCTCCGCGATCTTGCGCTCGAGTTCCTCGACCTGCTGAACGACCGAGCGCTGCTCGGGAAGTGCCGGCAGCGGAACTACGAGGTTCAAGAACGCCTTTCGCGAGAGCGTGCGGTTCCGCCCGGCGCCTCCAGGCGAGACACGCAGCAATGCGTCGAGCCCTTCCTTCGTGCGGAAGTAGTGAAGGAGGAACCGCGTGTCGAGACGGGAGACGTCGGGTCGGAACGTGGGAAAGCGGTGCGAGCCGATCATTCCGGTCTCGGCCTCGCCGACGATGCCGACAGCACCCTCCCAAGCGAAGACGATGTTCAGCACGAAGTCTCCAGGCTCAACCCAGAAGACTTTCTTCTCTCCGAGAGCTGTCCCCGAAATCGGCTCCTTGTGAAAGAGGCCACGACCGTGGGACCGGATGCCGATTTCCCGATACTCGGCAGCCCCATCGACATCGACAGGACGAGGCACGGGCTGCAACACGTCGCCCAGGCGTACGCGCGGCCACGTCATCGTGCGCCCTCGCTGGCGAGTTGCTTCTGCACGTCCTCGAGAATCTCGATCAGCGCGCGCTCGGCAGTGAGTGCCCGCTTCACGAGCTCCGCCGCGGGGAGGCGCTCAAGCTCGTCAGCAGCGTTCGGATTCGGCAGGTCGAGGTTTGCGCCCTTCGCGAGTACCCCTTCTGCCGAGACCTTCCACGCCTGTGTGCCCTCGGATCGCTTGCTCCACCACTGCTTCAGCGGTTCGAACTCCTCGAACTGGATTGGCGAGGTCTTCGTGTACTTCTTGCGCCCCTCGGGCAGCGGGTGCTCGTAGAACCAGATGTCGCCGGTTGCGCCGCTGCGGTCGAAGAAAAGGACGTTCGTAGGGATCGGCGTGTAGGGCTCGAAGACGCCGTTAGGCAGCCGCACGATGGTGTGGAGGTTGAACTCCCGCAGCAGCTCCTCCTTGATGCGTGCCGCGATGCCGTCGCCAAAGAGCACGCCGTTCGGCACGACGACCGCCGCGCGTCCGGGCTTCGGCGCGCGCCGCAGCTTGCGCATGATGAGCTGGAGGAAGAGCAGCGCGGTCTCGGCGGTCTGCTTGTCTTCGGGGAAGTTCGAGAGGATGCCGCGCTCCTCCTCACCGCCGAACGGCGGGTTCGTGAGGATGACGTCGACGCGATCCTTGTCGCCGATCTCGCGTAGCGGCACCGAAAGGCTGTTGCCCGTCTCGATGCGCGGCGTCTCAA
The DNA here is from genome assembly GCA_022842465.1 of Polyangiaceae bacterium. Classification (GTDB taxonomy): domain Bacteria; phylum Myxococcota_A; class Polyangia; order Polyangiales; family Polyangiaceae; genus Labilithrix. The sequence goes on from JALHPN010000006.1 coordinate 50,719, forward strand.
GGCCGTGGAGCAGCAGGTTCATCTGAGCGAGCAGGTACGGCAGCGGCTTGGCCTCGCCTCCGAGGATCGTCCCTTCCTGGAGCTTGCGGCGCTGCTGCACCGTCTTGCACTGCTTCTCCATGTGCGCGTACGCCTCGACGAGGAAGCCGCCGGTGCCGCACGCCGGGTCGAGCACCATCTCGCCGATCTTCGGGTCGATGACATCGACCATGAAGCGGACGACCGCGCGCGGCGTGTAGAACTCGCCCGAGTCGCCGGCCGCGTCGCGCATCTCCTTGAGCATCGACTCGTAGAAGTTGCCGAGCGTGTGGATCTCGTCGGACGACGTGAAGTGAATGCCGTTGACCTTGGTGATGACGTCGCGAAGCAGGTAGCCGTTGATCATCCGGTTGACCGTGCCCTTGAACACGGTCGCGATGACGTCGCGGCGGTCACCACCCTCGGCGCCGCGTAGCGCACGCAGGTACGCAAAGAGGCCCGCGCCCTTGCTGCCGTCGGGGCGGCGGCACTCCTCCTGGTTGATGAACGCGATCAGCTCGTCGCCCGTGATGCCGTCTTCCTTCGCGGCCCAGTCGCGCCAGCGGTAGGGCGGCTCGATCGCGGGCTTGAACTTCTTGCCCGAGAGCTTCGCCTCCTCCGCGCGCATCGACTCCATGTCGTCGAGGAACTTGAGGAACATGATCCACGTCAGAACCGGGATGCGGTCGATCTCGCCGCTAAGCCCCTTGTCCTTGCGCATGATGTCCCGCGAGGCCTTGAGGATCGTCCCGAGGCGCTGGGCGGTGGTCGCGGGCGTGCCGTTCGCGCCGGCACCATTCCCGTTCGCCTTCGTCTTCTTCGTCGTCTTCTTCACTGCCATCAGCTCGTTCTCTCGTGCGAGCCATTAGGCCGCGTAAAGGATGGTCTGCAACTCATGAATCGCCTCGCGGAGCTTCTCCGCGCCGCCGAAATGCTTGGCGATCTCGATGACGTTGCCGTGGTCGGAGATGGGCGGCACCTGCAGCACGTCAGGTAGGACGAACTGCGCAGTGCCGTGCTCCGCGTACTTCTCGAGCAGCTCCTCGAGGATCTGCCTCGCGAGCCCCGAGTGCTTCTCGAGGAACTCGCGCCGCTCCTTGCGGACACGGTCGGCGCGCTCGCGGCGCGTCTTCAGCGGCGCGCTGTAGGCGACGTGGCACAGCAGGTCGAAGGGGTCGGCGTCGGGCTGCGACGTGACTTTGGTCAGCTCGTCGAAGTCGATGCCGCGCTCGGCGAGCCGCTCGATGATGTCGGCGCGCTTCTCCGGATCGGCCCACGCCTCACGCAGCTCGGCCGCCGTCGGGAAGAGGGTGCGAACGCGCTCGGCCGTGTAGTCCGTGAACTGCACGACACGGAGCTGCTTGCCCTCGGGATCGAGCTCGTAGACGAGATGCGCGGCGACCTGCACCTGCCCGCCATCGAAGTAGTACTTGCGCGGCTCGCCGTCGTCCTCGTCATCGGGCGAGAGCCCGCCGCCGTAGGGCGGGCCGGGCGGCTCCGAAACCTTCAGGGGCTCGGGCTCGTCGACCTTGTACGTCTCCGGTTTCGGCTTGCCCTTGTCGTCGATCTCCTCCTCGCTCACACGAGCGGGCTCGCCGTCGAAGTCGGGGTCGGCGAAGAGCGTCGTGGCCGAGCCGGTGTAGTCGAGGATGTTGAAGAACAGCTTGCCGTAATCGTCGCGCACGCGGGTGCCGCGACCGATGATCTGCTTGAACTCGCTCATCGAGCCGACGACCCGCACGAGCACGACGTTCTTCACGGTGGGCGCGTCGACGCCGGTCGTGAGGAGTTGGGACGTCGTGAGGATGACGGGCGTCTGCTTCTCCAGCTCCTGGAAGCGACTCAAGTGCCCGCGCCCGACGTCGCCCTCGTCGGAGGTCACGCGGCAGACGAAGTCCGGGTGCTTCTGCACGAGGTCGGCGTTCAGGTTCGAGAGTGCTCGGCGCATCTCGTCGGCATGCTCCTGGTCGACGCAGAAGACGATGGTCTTGCCGTAGCGGTCAGTGTTCTTGAGGAACTCGGTGAGGTGCGCCGCGATGGCGTTGGTGCGGGCGCGCAGCGCGACGACGCGCTCGAAGTCCTTGGTCGTGTACTCGCGGTCAGGGATCTCGCGCCCCGTGCGGTCGGTCTCGCCGGCGTTCGGTCGCCAGCCTGCCGCGTCGAACGTCGTGATGACCCGGTGAACGCGGTAGGGCGCGAGGAAGCCGTCCTCGATGCCTTGCTTGAGGCTGTACTGGAAGATGGGCGCGCCGAAGTACGAGTACGTGTCCCGGTTGTCCTCGCGCAGTGGCGTCGCCGTCATGCCGATCTGGTACGCGGGCTCGAAGTACTCGAGGATCTCGCGCCAGCTACTCTCGTCGCGCGCGCTGCCGCGATGGCACTCGTCGATGATGATGAGGTCGAAGAAGTCTTTGGAGTACTCCTTGAAGAGCGCCGGGCGCCCCTCGCCACCGGCCAGCGCTTGGTAGATGGAGAAGTACATCTCGCGGCTCTTCACCGCGTTGCCGCCTTCGATCTTCGCGCGGGCGTCACCGAAGGGCGCGAACATCTTGGCGTAGGGATCATCGACGAGGATGTTGCGGTCGGCGAGGAAGAGGATGCGCGGCTTGCGGTGGTCGCCCGTGCGGTTCCAGCGCGCCGACCAGAGCTTCCAGCAGATCTGGAAGGCCACGAAGGTCTTGCCGGTGCCGGTCGCCATCGTGAGCAGGACACGCTTCTGCCCCTGCACGACGGCCTGCACCGCCCGGTTGATGGCGATCTCCTGGTAATAGCGGGGCGCCTTCCCGATGACGCTGTAGCCCGGCGTGAGAAGCCGCTCGGCGGCTTCCTCGGTGAGCTGCTCGCCACCGCGCAAACGAGCCCAGAGGTCCGCGGGCGTCGGAAACTCGGTGAGCTCGCGCTCGAGCCCCGTGAGGAAGTCGAACTCGACGATGCCGTGACCGTTCGTGGCGTAGGCGAACTTGAGCCCGAGGACGGTCGCGTAGTCCTTCGCCTGCTGAAGCCCGTCGCTCGGCGACTTGTACGCGGCCTTCGCCTCGACGACGGCGATCGGGAAGTCGCGCGTGTATCGCAGCAGGTAGTCGGCGCGCTTCTGCGCCTGCCGCCGGGCCCTGTTGCCGAAGACAACGATGCGCCCATCGGTGAAGGATTTCTGCTCCGTGAGCGAGTGCGGATCATTCTCCCAGCCCGCCGCCTGGAGCTTCGGGACAACGTACTTCCTACAGGTGTCGGCTTCGTTCATCGACGCGTGCCTCCCTTCCGCGTCGACGCCTTGGGCTTCGCCTCTGGCTGCTCGGGAGCGCCCGGGCCCTTCACCTGCGCCGCCATCCACGAGTCGAGGTCCTGGCGACGGAAGCGCCACTGCCCGCGCACCTTGAAGCAAGGCAGCTCGGACTTCTGCGCCATCGTGTAGACCGTCTTCTCGGCCACCTTCAGGAGGAGGGCGACCTCGGCGACGGTCAGAATCTCGTCGGCCATGACGACCGGCTCCTTCGGCAAGGCGTGGTAACGCATTCCAACCGTTGCCAGTGTATGGTACAAGTTGCGCGCGCCACAAGAGGGCCGCGCGGTGCGGCTCACGAACCTGGCGAATGGACCCGCGCACGCGAGCTCGTCGAGACCAGGATCGAGATGGTCAGGCCGGGGGAGTGGTGGCGGATTCCGGTAGAGTTGCGCTGCGATGGACCTCGCCCTGATCCCAGAACAGAATCTCCTCGAGGCAGGCGCGCTGCCCTACGGAGATCTCGTTCGCTTCGCGACGCGCGAGGGGCGACGCCCGCGCCCGATCTACCAGATCCACAAGTGGTTCGCGCGGCGCCTCGGGTGCTCGTTCCGCGCCGTGCTCGTTGGCGCGGTCTCGGAGCCGACGGCCGACTTCTGGAAGGCGTACTACGAGACAGGGAACCTTCAGGGAGTCACCGTCCTCGACCCGTTCGTCGGCGGCGGGACCTCGGTCGTCGAGGCCGCGCGCCTCGGCGCATCGGCGATCGGCATCGACGTCGACCCCATCGCCTGCGCGGTCACGAACGCCGAGCTGACCGCCGCGACGCTCGAGGACCTGCTACCGACGCTGCGCGCACTCCAGGAGCGCGTCGGCAAGAAGCTCGCACCGCTGTACGCCGTGAAGGGCCCCGACGGCACGCAGCTCACCGCCGTCCACTTCTTCTGGGTCCAGCTCGTCGCGTGCCCGTCGTGCAAGAAGGTCGGCGAGGCCCATCCGAACTACGTCCTCGCCGAGGAGGCGGGCCAGAGACGGTGGGCGTTCTGCCGGAAGTGCCACGAACCCCACTCGCTGAAGGCGACCCAGAAGAGCTTTTCCTGCACGTCGTGCGAGACGAAGACGGTGCTCGACTCTGCGCCCGTGCAGAGCGGCACGTACGCCTGCCCGCACTGCGACGAGCGCACACCGCTCATCAGGCTGGGGCGCGAGACCGAGGCGCCGCCGACGTGGCGCCTGTTCGCTATCGAAGCGACCCCCCGCACAACGGGCCGTTCCGTGCCGATGAAGGAGCGCGTCTTCCTGAAGGCCGCCGCCGCTCATCAATCGGCCGTCACGCGAGCCACCAAGGCGCTTCGACAGGAGATCGAGGCCGACCCAGAGTTCCTGCCTCACCACGCCATCGAGGAGAAGCACCGCTCGGACACACGCCTCACGGACTACGGCTACCGGCAGTGGTCCCAGCTCTTCAACGACCGTCAGCTTCTGCACCTCGGTCGCCTTGCGCGTGAGATCAAGAAGCTCCCCGAAGACCAGCGCCGCGCCATCGGGCTCGCGTTCAGCAACCACCTCACGACCAACTGCATGCTCACGTCCTACGCGGCTGGGTGGCGACGTCTCACGCCGCTCTTCAGCATCAGGGCGTTCCGGCACGTGCCTCGCCCCGTCGAGCTGAACCCGTGGCTCGAGGGCACGGGCCGCGGCACCTTCCCGAACGCGATCCGTCAGGTGCTGCGCGCGTCGGCGTTCGCCAAGGCGCCGAAGGAGCCCGCGCGCCGGGGCGGGTTCCGCGAAGTCGAGGCCGTGGCGCCGACGACTGCGCCCAGGGTGTTCAGCGGCAACGCGCGCGAGCTCACCGACGTCGAGTCGAATTCCGTCGACATGGTGCTCACCGACCCGCCGTACTTCGACAACATCACGTACTCGGAGCTGTCGGACTTCTTCCAGCCGTGGCTCGAGCACATGGGGCTCGTGCCCGAGGCCGCGAAGCGCCGCGCGCTCGTGAAGCGGGCGCTCAGTGCGCGCCGGAACAACGAGGAGAGCATCGAGGAGTTCGCCGCGAACCTCGGCGAGGCCTTCGGCGAAGTCCGTCGCGTCCTCAAGCCGCACGGGCTCCTCGCGTTTACGTTCCGGCACAGCACACCCGAGGGCTGGCTCGCGATGGCGAAGGCACTCGCGCTTGGCGGGCTGAAGCCCGTGCAGGTGCTCCCGATGCCCGGCGAGGCCGGTACGGGGCTGCACACGCACGACGGGACGAGCCTCTGGGACGCGGTCCTCGTGTTCCGCAAGCTCCCCACCACGACTCCGACCGAGAACCTGAGCAAGGAGCAGATCGCCGCCGCGCGCGCCAACGCGCGTCGCTGGCGCGATCGGTTCCGCCGCCAGGATCGGCTTCCGTTCAACGACGCCGACTTCGCCAACCTGTTCCGCGCCTCGCTCATTGGCGCAAGTCTGGGCCTCTACGGCCACGCAGAGAACGCCGACATCGGCCTTCGCAGCGCACTCGAAAACGTCGTCCAAGGCTGATCGGAGACCGAATGCCGAACCTCTCCAAGCGTACCATCTCGAGCTTTCTCCGCAGCGAGTGCCTGCGACGGTTGAAGCTCGACCTCACCCCGGACACCAACACCTACCAGGCGGAGCGCACGTCGTTGAACATGCCGCCTCGCGCAGTCGGCCGTCCGGGCCTGCGGGCGTTGGCAGACGCCGGGACCGAGTGGGAGATCGCGAAGGTCAACGATCTCGTTTCCACGTTCGGGATCAAGACGACGCTTGGGAACCACGCGGCGCTACCGACGGGTGGAGTGAAGTTCAACAACGCGCCGCTCTCGCAGGTGATCCAACACGCGGCGCCGGGGACCTTCCTCGTGCAGACGGAGTACTCGGTCGGAGCAACGTTCGAGAACGCGCTCGGCATCGCGGGCTACAGGACCACGTTCAAGCTGGACTACGCCGACCTGCGGCCGGATCTCATCCAAGTGCTCGGCATCGGCGCCGCCAAGGAAGAGGTGCTCCCCGATGGGTCCGTGGTGCCGGTCCAGCCGAACGACACGCGTATCCCGTTGCGCATCATCGACATCAAGCTGACCGCCGAGCCATCCGTGCCCTATCTCGCCGAGGTCACGTACTACGCGATGACACTCGCGGGGTGGCTCGCCGACAACAGCCACAACGGCTTCCTGGTCGTCCCTGAAGCAGCAGTGTGGCCGGGCTCGCACGACGCCTCCGAGTTGGTGAAGCTCGACGCGGTCAAACGGAAGGCAGGGCAGGTTCCCACCCACCAGGAACTGTTTGGCGCTCTTGGCCAAGATCTCGAGATCGTGCCCTTCGGCGTGTTTGCTCCGCGCCTTCGCCGGTTCTTTCAGAGCGAGCTGCAGACGGTCCTCAGCTCGACGTGGACGAACCTCGAATGGCACGTCGACAACCGCTGCATCGGCTGTGAGTATCTCGGATACCCGTGGCCGGGCAGCACCACCAGCGATCCGAGGCACTGCTGGCCGACGGCGACCACGCAAGATCACCTGAGCCGCGTTGCGTTCGTGTCGCGAGGAGCGCGCGGTGCGCTCGTCGACAACAACATCGCGAGCGTTGCTGTCCTTGCAGGCACGGCGTCGTCGAGCCCCGCCTACGACACTCACCACGTCCTGCGGGCGACGAGGAGCGTGGTTGCGGGGCGAGCCCAGTCGCTCGGAACGCAGCAGGCGTTTGTGCCTCCCCAGACGGGCACATCGGCAGTCATGCCGAAGTGGACCGATCTCCGAATCTACGTCACGGCCGACTTCGACATCGGCAGCGGCATCTCGGTGGCGTTCGGTGTGAAGGGCCAGTTCTGGGTGCGCCCCGATCGGGTTCAAGCAGGGCAGCAGCAATCGCAGATGTTCCCGGCGACAGTGTTTCCGATCGACCAGCGCTCTCTGCAGGTCGAGGAACGCGAGCTGCTTCGCCTCCTCGACGCGGTCTACAAGATGATGCAACAGGCGACGACGGCGGCGCAGAACCCCACCGTTCAAGTCTACCTCTGGGACACGGTCACCTACGAGCATCTGGTGCGAGTGATCGGTCGGCATCTCCCGGCGATCATCGGAAACAAGCAGCTCAAGCACCTTGCGTGGCTGTTCCCGCCCGAGACTGTGGTCGCGAATCCAGACGTGTCCGATCGCAAGTCGCCGCTCACCATCGTGCGCGACGTGGTGCGCGCGATCGTCGCGGCGCCCGTCCCCCACTACTACAGCCTCCTCAACGTTGCGCGGGAGTACCACTCGACGCACACGCAGGCGCCGTACAACCAGTTCCAAGTTCCCGGCCTCTTTGAGGACCCGCTGTCCGACCAGATTCCCTCCGAGCGCGCGCACGAGATCTGGTCGAGGGCAACCGGGACGAGGCCTTGGAACGTCCAGCTTCAGCAGCTTGAGCGAACCGTGAAGACGCGGCTCAGCGCGCTCGAAAGCGTCTCGAAGCGCCTCGAGGACGACCTGCGCCAGCAGCTCAGCCAGACCGCCCCGCGCATCGCCGATCTCGGGCCGCCGACCCTCCCGGCGAAGATGAGCTACGACGGACGACTTTGGTACGTCTTCGCGAAGCTCAACTCGGCGCTCACCGAGCTCGAAGTGCAGCAGACGCGCGCGATGCCGCCGCACGAACGTGAAGCACGCTTCCGTTCGGCGCTCCTGACGACGCGCCTGTCGCCGACTGCTGCGGCGCCCCACCTCGCGCGGCTGAACCTCACCGCTGCCACCGGACGCTGGGTGTACGAATTGGCGCCTGGCTCCCGTGAGGTCCGCGCGCGAGACGGGGACATCAACTTCGCGCTCGCTCCGGTCAACGGCCCCGGCTTCCTCGACAGGACCTTGGCGCAGGTGACGAACGGCGCAACGCTCCCGCTGCCGGGCAAGTCGACGGCCTACTCACGCATGGAGAAGGTGGCCAGCGTCCATGTGGCGGCAGTGGATCGCGACAACGGCGTCATCGTCGTGGACGTGAACGACTACTGGCTCGCCACGCTCACCGCCGCCGAGAACGCGGGGCTGCTCTCGTTTGCGCAGGACGTAATGCTCGACCCAGTGCATCAGGACTTCCTCCTCGATCGCATGCAGGCGACCCTCAACGCCATCGGCAGCCCGCCGATCGCACAAGCGCTACCGGCGGTCGCGCAAGCGCTGGGCGGCAAGATGAAGCCGCGCGCAGGCACCGCGTCCCCGGCGGCAGATGTTCTGTGGGACGGTCAGCGCCTCCACGCGACGCAGACCGGCCGCGTGCTTCCGGCGACCCAGCAGCGACTGACCCAGGGCGGCATCAATCTGAACCCGAGCCAGTGGCAGGCATGGGCGGACTCCCTCTCGCGGCGGCTGCAACTTGTGTGGGGACCGCCCGGGACCGGCAAGAGCAGCACCCTACGAGCAGTCCTCCTCGGAGCCCTCCATGAAGCTGCGACGCGGGGCGTCCCTGCGCGCATCCTGATCTCGGGGCCGACGTACGAGGCCATCGACAACGTTCTCCTCCGCGTCGCGGACGACCTGACGCAGGGCTCTTTGGCTCTGCCGCAGGTGACGATCGCGCGCCTCCGCTCTTCTTCACGAGTCGCTTCGCCACGTGTTCCACCGGCGATCGACGTCGTCACTGGGACGCCGCAGCACAAGCAACTGACGACGCGCCTCCAGGGAAGCCAAGGGCTAACGCTCGTCGGCGGAACCGTTCACCAGGTCCACCGGCTCCTCGATGGCGCGGGAAGTCCCGTCACGCCGCTGTTCGACCTCATCGTGCTGGACGAGGCCTCTCAGCTCGACGTCGGCACGTCGACGCTCGCGATCGCCGGGCTCGCGGACAACGGCGGGGTGGTCGTTGCCGGCGATCCCAAGCAACTTCCCCCGATCCATCAGGCACAGGCGCCCCTCGGGCTTGAGCCCTACGTTGGGCCGGTGTTCACGTACTTGCAGGAGCGCCACCAGATCCCTCCGGCGATCCTCAACACGAACTACCGGTCGAACAACACGATCGTCAGCCTCGGTCAGGCGGCCGGGTATCCTCCCGGGCTGGTCGCGCACTCGGGCGCGCTTGCACTCGACCTCCTGTCGCCGCCGCCGGCGACGCCGACGGCACCCGCGAACTGGCCCGCACACCTGCACTGGACCCCCGAGTGGGCGACCTTCTTGAACCCGGCGCAGCCTTGCTCCGTGTTCGTCTACGACGAAGGCCGCAGCAGCCAGTGGAACCCCTTCGAGGCCGACGCGGTCGCCTCGCTCGTTTGGTTGCTCTCCGGCTGCATGTCTTCACAGCTCGCCAACGAGCTCGATCGCACGGGCACGGTGAAGGCGCCGTCAGCGTCGTCGTACTCGTCCGATGACTTCTGGAAGTTCGGCGTCGGCGTCGTGACGCCTCACCGAGCGCAGCAGGCACTCGTGGTCAGTGGCCTCCAGCGACTGTTCGGCCCGGCCGTGCCGCCGAGCACGATCCGCGAGTCGGTAGATACCGTCGAGCGCTTCCAAGGGCAGCAACGCGACGTGATGATCGCGACGTTCGCTCTCGGCGACCCCGACGCGATCAGCGACGAGGACGAGTTCCTGCTCAGCCTCAACAGGTTCAACGTCATGGCCTCGCGCGCGAGGGCGAAGCTGATCGTTCTCGTCTCGCGGCAGGTGGTCGATCACCTGTCTGCTGATCCCGAGGTGCTGCGTGGGTCGGCGCTCCTCAAGACGTACGTCGAGACGTTCTGCTCGAACCACCGCCCGATGACCCTCGGCTTCAACGCGCCCGCCGGTCTCCGACACGTCACGGGCGAGTTCCGCTGGCGCTGAGCTTCGTCCAGGCCGACCGCTGCTCGGCCCACGTCCCCGCGTGGGCCACCGCCCGGAGGGTCCGCTCGGCCATCGGCTCTGCGCCGTCGACCGCTTCGAGGGCCAGCACCTGCTCCTGGAGGTCGGCGGCCAGCATGAGCAGGTCGAAGAGCTGCGTGACCCGGGCGCGCGTGAGCCCCAGCTTGCGCGCCAGGGCCGCCTGGTCGGCCACGAGCCCGCGCTCGATGGCGGCCTGCAGGTGGTGCGCGAGGGCGAGCTGGCGGGCGACCTTGGCGGGGCGTCGCACGGGCTCAGGCTTGTCGGGCGGCGGCGTCGGGGTGAGCTCCACGCTGCGGCTCCGGCGCCAGAAGATCGGCTCCTCGATCACCCGGTAGTCGCTCGGCGTGTTCTTCCTCGCGCCCTCGTCGCTGGTCTGCCGGTCGCTCACGCCGCCTCCTTCGTGCCCGCGGCGGCGCCGAAGTCGATCAGCTCCACGCGGCACGTGCCCTTGTCCTCGTCGACCACCACCCTGTCGATGAGCGCCCGCAGGAAGCGCCCCTGGTTGTCGGGCGACATGTTCACCCAGACCTTGGCGAAGTCGCGGAGCGCGGCGACGAACCAGGCGTGGTCCTTCCTGGCGATCTCCAGCTCGGCGGCTTCGCGCTCGAGGTCGCGGAGCTGCTGCTCGCTCGCGGCGAGACGGTCAGCCTCGACGCCGAGCTTCTGCTCGACGAGCTCACGGGCACGTCTGTCGAGGCGCACCAACTCCTCGGTGAGCCGCGAGGCGGTCGCCGAAGACTCGGCGATCTTCGTCGCCAGCTCCGCGCGAAGCTTGCCGAAGTCCTCGCCCTTGCCGGCGGTGAGCGTCTCGAGGTGCTTCGCGACGCGCTCGGCAAGCGAGCCGTCGGCGGTCGCGCTCGAGATGCGGGCGACGACGAACTCCTCGAGCGCGGCGGCGGGCAGCGGCCTTCCGGCGCACTGGTCCTTGCCGTACTTCTCGCGCCGCGAACACCGGTAGTACCTGTGCGTCTTTCCGGTGGAGGGCTTCGTCGTCGAGCCCGGGCACATCATCTCGCCGCAGAGCGCGCAGCGCACGAGGCTCCGCAGGACGTAGTCGGGGTTCGTGCCGGTCCACCGCACCACGCGGCTCGTGCCCGCGAGGATGGCCTGGGCGGCGCGGTAGGTGGACTCCTCGATCAGCGGCGGGTGCTCGCCGGGGTGCAGCTCGTCGCCGTACATCATGAAGCCCGCGTAGATCGGGCTCTTGAGGATGCGGCCGATGCCCTCCTTCGACCACGCGAGCTTCTTGGTGACCTTGGAGCCGCGCGGCAGGAGCATCCGCTCGTTCAGCAGGTGCGCCACCTTCGCCTGTTGGCGGTGCATCAGGAACAGGTCGAAGGCCTCGCGGACGACGCGCGCCTCGAGCTCGTTGACGAGGAGCTTCTTGTCCTTCACGGAGTAGCCGTAGGGCACCGGCCCGCCCGTCCACTTTCCCTTGCGACGGGCGCCGGCGATCTTGTCGCGGGTGCGCTCGCTGATCATCTCGCGTTCGAACTCGGCGAAGGACATCAACATGTTCATCGTCAGCCGACCCATCGCGTCGGCCGTCGAGAAGTTCTGCGTCACCGAGACGAACGAGGCGCCCGCGGCTCCGAGGCGCTCCATCACCTTCACGAAGTCGAGGAGCGAGCGCGAGAGGCGGTCGACCTTGTAGACGACGATGACGTCGACCTTGCCCGCCTCGACGTCGGCCATGATGCGCGTGAAGGCGGGGCGATCGATATTCGCGCCAGTGAAGCCGCCGTCGTCGTAGCGCTCGTCGACGAGCTTCCAGCCCGGCTGGCGCTGGATGTACGCGAGGCAGGACTCGCGCTGGGAGTCGAGGGAGTTGAACTCCTGCTCGAGACCCATCGTCGTCGACTTGCGCGTGTAGATGGCGACGCGCCTCGTCTCGGGCTCGACGCTGCTCCTGGTGGGGCGTCGGCTCATCGCTCCTCCGGCGCGGTCGCGACGGGCGCGGGCTCGGCCGGCTTTGCCTCTCGCTTCTCGACGAGGGCGACGAGCCGCTCGAGGTTCTGGTTCAGGCGCGCCAGCTCGCGCACGAGCGACGGCATCGTCGCTTCGTAGAACGTCTGGCCCATGCGGGTGCGGAAGAAGTCGCTGCTCATGCCGCGGTCTCCTCGCTCGCGCCGTCGCCGCGCTTCTTGAGCCCGAAGAAGAGGTAGCCGTTCCAGCGCGTTCCAGCGATCTGCGTCGCGATGGCAGAGAGCGTCTTGTACTTTCGGCCCGCGTACTCGAAGCCCTCGACGCAGACCGTCACCTCGTGGGTCTTGCCGTCGAAGACGCGGCTGATGACGGTGCCCGGCGGCGGCACGCGGGGATCGCGGGGCTCCGTCGCCGCGAGGACCGCCTGCGTCGTCGGCGCCGGGGCGTCGTCGCTCGTCGCGTCGGCCGCGTTCGCGGGCTGCCCGAGCCGCATCTGCCAGCGCTCGGGGAGCTGATCGCCGAGCTGCTGGATGCGCGCGATGGCGCCCTGCGACAGGTCGCCCTGGAAGTTCGCCTCGATGCGCCAGGCGAGGCGCTTCTTCAGGTAGGCCCGGTTCCGCGAGCGGGTGGGCTCGCCGTACAGCTCGCGGTACTTCTCGGCGAGCGCCGGGACGTTCATGGTCTCGAGCGCGGCGAGCTGGCTCGGCATGTCGTCGAGCCTGCGCATCTCGGCGCGGGATCTCGTGGTCGCTTTGTTCATCGTGCCTCCGTGGTTCGCGAGAGCACCGTGCCCGCGCGCTTCGGGCATGACGGCTTCTTCCCCGGTGGAAGACAAGGCGAGAGCCCGCGAGAGCGCCGACCTCACGACGCACCTCCGATTGCTGCTTCTCGTCGTGCGCGGTGCTCGCGCCGCCACATGTCGAGCAGCGTCTTGGCGAGGATGGACGCGGCCTCGTCGAGGCGGCGCTCACGGTCGGCGCGGCGCTCCTCGGCGCTCTCGGTGGCAGGTTCGGCCGCGCTCGCGGGCGGCGTCAGGATCGCGTTCATGGGACGGAAAACGCGGTCCCGATGGGCGCGGTGGGACAGGGAGATCATCCACTGCCTGATCCCTCTTGCGCCGGGTGTGCATTGTGCAGTATCTACTGCACACTACATCCCGGGCCTGCCGCCCGGGACGAGCGAGCGAAATGGTCAAGCGAGAGAAACTCGGACATCGACTGAAGCGCGTGCGCATCGCCCGCGACCTGAGCCTTCGCGAGACGGCGAACAAGGTCGGCGTGTCGCCGACGTACCTGTCGCGCGTCGAGAACTGCCTCGACCCGAGCCCGCCGACGGAGAAGACGCTCCGCGCACTGGCCGACGTGCTGGAGGACAACCTCGACGAGCTGATGCAGCTCGCTGGCCGCGTGCCAGAGGACGTCGAGAAGCTGATCAAGGCGGACCCGGACATGCCCGTGATGTTGCGGCGCGCCCGCGAGCAGAACGTGACGGGCGCGGAGTTCCTGGAGTGGCTCGAGACGAAGAAGAAGGGGGGCAAATGATTCCAGAGCTGAAGGTCCCCTACCTGCACGAGAAGCAGGTCGAGCGCGCGGCCAACGAGCTGCTGCACAAGTACGCCAAGGAGAAGGGCAAGCCCGTGCGCGCGCCCATCGACGTCGAGAACATCCTCGAGGGCTACTTCAAGCTCGACCTCGTCTACATCGACCTGCCCGACTTCATCGGCGTGCCCGACGTGCTCGGCGCGACGTTCATCAAGGACCAGCGCGTCTTCATCGACGAGTCCCTGATGATCGAGGGCAAGGAGGGACGCCTCGCGTTCACGCTCGCCCACGAGGGTGGGCACTGGTACCTGCACCGCCCGCTCATCGAGATGGAGCAGGTCACGGCCCCGCTGTTCGGCAAGGATGACGTGCCCAAACAGCCCACCATCTTCTGCCGCTCCAGCCAGAAGAAGGCGCCCGTCGAGTGGCAGGCGGACCGGTTCGCCGCAGCGCTCCTCATGCCTGCGGCCGACGTGCGCGCCACCGTGCGTGCGCTCTGCGGTGACACGCTGCCGACGTGGGAAGACGTCGAGGCGAAGCGGAAGGCTCGCGTGCTCGACGAGAAGCTCCGCGACCTCGCCAACGAGGTGATGGCGAAGGGCAACTTCACGAACGTGTCGAACGAGGCGATGCGCTACCGCCTCCTGGACCTGAACCTCGTCCTCGACGCGTCGAACCCGCAGAGGAGCCTGCTGTAGCCGCACGGCTTTGCCGTGCTCGGAGTGTCCACGGTTTAGTTCACAGTTCACAGGAGACGTCGCCATGCAGCTCACCGCCACCGCCCACAACCCGACGTCGCTTCGCGGCGTCCTCTTCGCTCGCGAGGAGGGCTGAGCCATGGCCACGTTCACGCTCCGACACTTCTCCAGCGCCGAGTCGCTGCAAGCCGTGCAGGCCAAGTACCTGATGGACCTGCTCGACAAGCACGCGGCCTACTTCGCGACGCGCGGCGTCGACTTCGGCTCGTTCAACGGGCACGGCCCCGACTACGAGGCCATCGCTGCCGTGCTGATGACGCCCGACGAGCAGACGCCGAGCGAGCTGATCGACGACCTCTACTACGTCGACGAGATGGCCACGGCTGACGCGATGGACGGTCTCCTGGAGGCGGCTGCCGCCGCGGGCGTGAAGCTCGACGTCGGCGACGAGCCGACGCCCGCCGACGTCGCGGTGCAGGTGCGGCTGCGGGCGCCCGCACTGCTTGAGCAGAAGCACGCCGAGCACTTCCTTCTGCAGCGCCGCCGGACGTTCGAGTACTTCCAGTCGCCGGACGGCGTCGACACCAAGTACCGGGCGCCCGGAGCCAAGAAGCTGCGGGCCTGCGAGGACGCGCTCGGCATTCGACTCGAGGCGATGAAGCGAGGGCGGACCTGCAAGCTGTTCGTGTTCCCGCGCCCCGACGGCATCTGGTTCCTCGTGCGTCGCGGAGATCCCTTCAAGCGCGAGGGCTCGATCGAGAAGACCGGGATGACCTCGGTCTACTACCGGCCCGAGAAGTACGACGTGCTCAAGTACGACCAGGGGCTCGGCGAACTGTCGGTGAACGCCGAGGGCAACAAGAAGCTCGTCTCGCTCTACCGCGAGCTGTTCGGCGAGCTGCTCTTCGGCGACCCGAAGCGGTTTCCGAACACCGCCAAGTACACGCTCGCGCCCTTGCAGGACGACGGTGCCGCCGCGCTCATCTGCAGCGACGTCGAGGGCATCGACACCATCACGCTGAAGGAGGTGCAGATCCTCTGGGGCGGGGCCCAGGGCGAGATCGAGATCCGTCGCGCGAAGGACCTCTTCGAGGCGCTCAAGGGCCGAAAGAAGGAGCTCCCCAAGGGACGCCTCGTGAAGGCGAGCTTCCTCGTGAAGTTCACGGACGCGAAGACGCCGCGCACCGTGACCATCCGTCCCCAGAACATCGCGAGCTACACCCGCGACTCCGACGCGAGCGTCGTCGAGGCGTGGCTCACGGCCCGCGGCTTCGTGAAGTCGGCACCGGAGGCGCAGGATGCAGACCTTGCTCCGGCTGCAGCGGTCGCTTGAGGCGGCGCCCTGGAACCGCGCGATCCTCGCTGAGTGGCAGGAGCGCTTCGGCCAGGACTTCGCGCTGCTCAAGCCCCACCTGAAGCCCACCGGCGAGCGCGCCGGGGTGTTCCCGTGTCCCAACGGCGGCGGCGACGCCTGCCCGCGCCAGGTCCACGAGCGCGACGGAGGGTTCGTCGCGGTCTGCGGAAACGTTCCCGCCGAGTGCGAGCCCATCCCGCTGACGAAGACCGAGATCGCCGTGCTCGCCCTCGATCGCGCGGCGGCCCTTGGGCCCGTCGTGGCGCGCGTGTGCGCCGAGGAGGCGCTCGCAGGCACCAACGTCGCCGGGCTCGAAGGGCTGCTGCCCCTCGGAGTCCTGGAGCGTCGCGTGGGGCACACCCTGGTGGTGCTCGCCACCAGCGAGGGGAGCGGGCAGCGCGGGGCGATTCTCGAGCTGCGGCGCGCGTCGGGCGCCGACGCGGTCGCGGTGGTCGTCGCGGGGCGAAGGGAGGCGCAGCTCGTGGGCGATGGTCACGCCGAGCTTGGGCTCGACGCGCCCGGGCTCCGGCTGCACCGCGCGCTGAAGCTGCTCTGGCCCGAGTCGTGGGCGGCTCGCGCGAAGGCCAAGGAGGCGCTCTTCGAGGACGTCGAGCTGGTGTTCGCCTCCGAGCCGGAGCGGCACGTGGTCCGCCTCAACAACGAGCTGCTCGCCGCCTTCCGCGTCAGCGACGCGAAGTTCGCGCGGCTCCTCCGACTCGCGTCGGCGCGGGCGGCAGCGCCCGACGTCGAGGAAGGCGGCTGGCTGAAGAAGTCCCCGCACCTCCAGCTCGACGAGCGCGAGGTGGACCTCGTCGACCTACGCAACGCGCTCGTCGCGGACCAGCCCGACGGCTACGCCGGCATGACCGCCGCCGAGCGCAAGGCGCTCCTCCAGTCGTCGACGGACCGCCCAGGGATGCTGCGCCTGCCGATCAACCCGCGCCACGTCCACTTCGACCCCAGCCTCGCGAACCTCCGGCTCCTCGGCGACAAGCAGAGTGAGCCGCGCGAGGAGAAGGCTGCCAAGGGTAAGCGGAAGACCTCGGGCAGCGACGAGCTGGCGCACAACAAGACGCAGGCGCGCGCCAAGGCGATCAAGATGCTCGGCGAGGCCCGCGCGCTCGGCGTGCCGCTGCCCGACGACAAGGCGTTGAAGTCATGAGTCGCGGCAAAGGAGCCCCCATCGCGTACCGTGGCGGCGTGCCCATCGAAGTGCCGGTCTCCAGCGATCACGTTCGCCGCGCGTTCATGCGCGCCGTGGACCTCGCGCCGACGAGGCGGTCGGACTTCTTTGCCGACGTGCGGAGTATGCTGCGAACCAGCTTCGAAGAGGCGATGGTCGAGGCAGGCGTGCGACCTGCACAGTGGGACGTTCGCCCGCAGCTCTCGCGAGCGCGCGCGGTCGACTCCGGCACGCCCATCCAGCACCGCGCGGGCGACTACCAGAAGCTCGTCACGTTGGACTCGGCGTTCTGCGCTGGGTACGGCACCGCCGACTACAGCGCATCGGCGATCAACTACCTGTGCGGTCCTCACGCGAAGCTCCCGTCGCTTCGGGCATTCCTGGAGGTCGACCTGTTCAGCGCCGGGAACATCCTCGTCCCCCTGACGCCCGGGACCAACGAGCTCCGCTTCGTGCCGGCCACGCCGATGCGGATCGTCGGGCACATCGCGGACACCGGACCTCGCAAGCGGAAGCCCTACGTGGCCGCGCTCGGCGTTCACTTCGAGCGCCAAGGGATCCAGGACCTGCTTGGTGATGGCGCCACGCTGATCGACCACGAGCGCTGCGAGGTCGCGTGGCTCGACGAGGTTCACGTCGGCACCATCCACTTCCCGATCCTCTACATCTGCCGCTACTGCGGCAGGCTCCACGCGTGCGAATGCTTCCAGCCGCACTTCGACGTGCAGATGGACATTCGGCGGTTGGTGGCTCGCAGCGAGGATCGTGACCGCATGGAGTCCCTGACGTTCACGAGCGGGCTCTGCCACCTCTGCCGGGGCGGCGTCCCGCGCCACAGCTACGGGCACCCGATGTACTACTCGAGCTTCGCGCAACGGTACCTGCCGTACGTGGAGCTGTTCGCGCGGCGGGCCGGCCTCCCGCTCGGGCCCGAACGAAGGGCTGCCGAGAACGAGGCGCGCGCCCACTTCGGCTTCCCAGCGATCGGCGAACGATGGACCTCGGAGACGATCCTGCTTCGTGTCGTCGAGGCGCTCGTCGCACCTCGCGAGGTCGTTCATCACTATCGCGGCAAGGAACTCGAAGGGCTCGAACTCGACGTGTGGGTGCCGGAGCTGAGGCTCGGCATCGAATACCAGGGCGAGCAGCACTACGAGGCCATCAAGCACTGGGGCGGTGACGAAGGACTCGCTAAACGCCAAGCGAATGATCGAAGGAAGCGCGCGCTCTGCAAGCAGCTCGGCTACACGCTGATCGAGTTCCGCTTCGACGAGGAGCTGACGGAAACCACCGTTCAGTCGCGACTCAAGCGGCACCTTCCGGTAGCCGATCCCGCTCAGTCCTCGCGCCCGTAGCGACCCTTGAAGTTGTCGCGGAAGCCGCTGCTGCCGCCCTCCTCGGGCGTCGGGAAGTCGTCGGCGGTGACGACCTTGGTCTTGGTGAGGTCCACGAGGAACGCGCGGCGCCTCCCGCTGTCGAAGGTGACGCGCTCGCTCTCGGCGGTGACGAAGCCGCCCTGCTTCTTGCTCTCGGTGACGAGGCGACGGAGCGCCTTCAGGTCCACCATCTCGCCCTCGTAGTCGATGCGCTTGCAGTGCGCGCGGAAGGCGTCGTAGGCGCTCTCGAGGTGGACGGCGAGGTGCCCGTTCTCGAACACGTAGTGGACCTTGTGCTTGAGGTCTCCCTGCACGGCCATCACGCCGAGCATCTCGAGGAAGTGGTCGAGGGCGTTCTTCACGCCGTGATCGGTCTCGAGCACGTCCTCGAGGATGGCGTTGACGGCGGCCTCGACGCCGAGCTCGTCGGGCAGCTCGCAGCCGCAGTGCTTGGCGAACTCCTCGAAGAGATGCACGCCGAGCAGCATGGCCGTGAGGTTCTCGACGATGCGCACGGGCACCTTGCGGCCGTCGAGGAGCGCCTTGGCCACGGCGCGCGCGACCTCAAGGTCGGCGTCGAAGTCGCGCCCGAGGCAGAACTGGATGTAACGCGGGGCGAACAGCACCAGGTCCACCGAGCGCAGCTCCTTGTAGGCGGCGCGCGCGGTCGGGTTCTGCGCGAGCGTCGTCTTGTCGGGGTTCGCGGTGACGATGCGCTCGAGCAGCGCGGCCTCCGTAGGGCGCGTCTCGCCCGCGACACAGACGGGCGCCTGTAGGTGGTAGCTGTTCACCTTGAGGTCAGGACGCCCGCGCTCCTCGGTCTCGCCTCGGTACAGGCGGCGCAGGTAGCGGTGCAGGGTGTTCAGCCGCTGGCGCTGCATGTCGTAGGGCTTGTACTCGTCGATGAAGACGGGCACCGAGCGCGTCGACGTGAGGAGCTTGAGGAGCGCGAACTCGGTCTCCGTCGCGGAGTACGGCTCGGCGTCGCGGATGCCGAAGAGCGGCCACATGATGTCGATGCAGAGGCTCGACTTGCCCGAGCCCTGCGTGCCCCACACGAAGAGCGTCGGGAACGTGCCGACCCTCTCCATGAAGCGCGGCTTCATCGGCGTGGCGAAGAACCAGCCGATGACGGGCAGCATCACCTCGGGCCGGTTCACCTGCGGTAGGCAGCGAAAGACCGTCGCCGCGACCTCGAGGAACGTGTCCTCGTCGACCTTCACGTAGGCGATGCGCTTGTCGAGCGAGGCGCCGCTCGGGACGTACATCACGGGTGACGGTTCCATGAAGCCCTCCTTTCCGATGGCGCAGTTCGGCCCGAGCCAGACGTGGTGCTCGCCCTTCTTGTAGTCGCCGAGCATGTTGGAGCCCGGACGACGCGGGATCTCCCGGCGCGCGAGCACCCGCAGGAGCCCCTGGACGTTGTTGTCGCTGCCGGTCCACTGGAGGTCAGCGGAGGGGAGCTGGCGAATGAGGTCGCGCTTGCTGTGAAACGCGGTGAGCGGGAGGCGTAGTCCCGGCACCTTGCCGTGCTTGTCGGTGAGCGCGTCGCCGAAGATCATCTCGCCGTCCTCGGTGAGGACGCGCATCGTCGGCTCGATGGTGAACGATGAGATGACCTTCGACTCGCCGCGCGCGGTCATGCAGTAGTAGCAGGACGCGTCCTCGAAGATCGCGCCCTCCATGTCCTCGTCGCTGCTCTCGGGATCGGTGCCCTCGCCGTCCTCGCGCGCGGGCGTGGTGGCTGCCTTGGCGACCGCTTTGCGCAGGTCCTTGGCCTTCAGCCCGAAGCGCTTCTCGACGGCGCCAAGGTACTTCGACTGCACCGACGGGTCGCGGTGCGCGATGGCGTCGACGATGGGCTTGAGCCGGTACTCCAGCTCGCGCGCGGGCGTGTCGGCGGGCACGGCTTCGATCGCCTTCTCGATGTCGAAGACGACGTCGTAGAGATCGCACCGCGCCGTCGGCTCGACGTTCACCTTGCAGAAGCCGATCTTCTGGAGCGAGTGGCATGGCGGCGCGATGGAGCCGTCGGCGCGCGCGGTGGCGAGCACCTTCTCGTGGGCCTTCGCGATGTACCGCACGCCGTCGCGTCCGCGCAGCTTGCCCATCCTCTCGCCACGGCGATCCCACTCGAGGATCAGCTCGGTGAGCTCGTCGAGACCGAGGCCCTTGTGCGCGAAGAAGCGCACCATGTCGAAGATGGCGACGCTCCGATCCTCTGCGCCGTGGTCCCAGAGGCGCTGCACCGGACCGCACATCTCGACCGGGCGCTCCCAGTCGTACTCGCCTTCGGGCGTGCGCTTCGCCTTGATGGTGCCCGGCGCGGGCACGTTGCCGACGACCGGCAGCGACACGCGGGGAGCCGCCACGGGCAGCGTGAGCTCGGGTTCGACGTCGAGACGCGCTAGGAGCCTCTCGTCCTCGACGCGGTCGAAGCCGGAGAGCGCGGCGCTCACGCGGTGCGGGCGGTCGCCTTGGCCGTCGCCCTTGTGGCTGACCGTGCCGATGACCTTGATAATGCGGGCGACGTCGTGGATGGAGTCGACGTGGACCGCGTCGGTCTGCGCGCGCTCGCGGACCTTCGTCTCGAAGGCCTTGAGCCCCGCCTGGAGCCGCTCGCGGCGCTCACCTTCGAGCGCGGTGGGCGGCAACGCGAACCAGAGCTGCGCGCCGTTGCCACTCATCATCACGTGCGGGCGCACGAGCCCCTCGGACTCGCACCATGTGATGGCCTCGTTCGCGGCGGCCATCGCCAGCGCGAGCTCGGCGTCGGTGCTGGCGGTGTCCTTGGGACGCACCGGGTCGAGGTCGATGACCGTCGCGGTGATGACCTCGATGTCCTTGCGGCCCGCGCCGGTCTTGAGCGGGCGCACGACGTTCGGCGCGGCGTCGAAGAGGCGGCGTGGGCGCGGCTGGATGCCGACGTAGACGTTCCCGATGGCGTTGGTACGCACGCACTCACGGACGAAGGCCTCCTCGTCGTCGAAAAAGCCGATGCCGATGATGCCGCCCGCGGGGCGGATGACGCGCACCTCCGAGACGCCGTGGGCGCCGTGGGCGAGCCAGCGCCACGTGGTGCGGATGGTGCTCTCGTCGGGGCCGAGCGCGCTCATGCGGCTCCCTTGCGCGTGCCGAGCTTCGACGCAGGCACGCCCAGCACCTCGGCGTAGAGCTTCCGGCGCTCGAGGTGGTGGCGACGCAAGAGCGGCACCTTACGGTCGACGAAGTCGAACAGGGCGGCGTCGGTCTTCTCAGCATGCGGGCGCATCAGGCGCCCGAGGCGCTGCACGGTGCGACCGCGCGCGCGGCCGGGGTACGCGAGGAACACGCGGGAGAGGCGCGGCAGGTCGAGGCCTTCATCGGCGAGGCTGGTGGCGACGATGACCGCCAGCTCCCCAGCGCGGGCGCGATCGAGCAGCTCCTTGCGGACCGCGCGCTTGACCTCCCCGGTGAGCACCGCCGCCGAGACGCCCTCGGCCTCGATGGCCTCGGCGAGCGTGTGGCAGTGGTCGATTCGGCCGGAGAGCACGAGGCAGACGTGGCCGGCATGGGCTTCGCGAGCGACGTGCTCGACGATGAGCGCGTTGCGCGCGGGATCGCTCGCGACGGCGGCCAGCATCGGCGCGTAGTCCTCGGCGCCGGTGTAGAGGTACGTGAAGTCCGTCTCCACGCTGTGAATGTCGGGCACCGTGAGGACGCCCGCCGCGACCAGCTCGTCGTGCGTGACGGTGAGGAGGGGCGCGCCCATGAACAGGTCGAGCAGCGCGGTCAGCCCATCTTCGCGCTCAGGCGTCGCGGTGAGCCCTAGGCGGTAGCGCGCGGGGCAGCGATCGACGACCGTGTGGAACGTGCTCGCGGCAACGTGATGGGCCTCGTCGAGGATGAGCAGACCGAAGCCGCCGAGGAAGGCGTCGAGCTTCGCGGGTTCCCAGCGTACCAACGCCTGGATGACGGCCACTGTCACGGGCGCGGAGCGCTCTTCGCCATCGCCGATGAGCCCTGCGTCGAGGCCGAGTTTGTCCTTCAGCTCCCCGAGCCACTGCTCGGCGAGGTCGAGGGTGTGGACGAGGATGAGCGTCGGCGTGCGCAGCTTGGCGATCGCGCCCATGCCCACGCGCGTCTTGCCGCCACCGCACGGGATGACGACCGTGCCCTGCGTGACCTTCGCGAGCTTCTCGACTGCCGTCGACTGGTAGTCGCGGAGGCCGAGCGCTGGCACGTCGAGCGTCGCTTCGGGCAGCACGCGCGCGTCCTCGCAGGCGACGATGAGTCCGTCCTGCGCGGCCGCGCGCCGCAGCACGTGGATGGCGCCGCGCGGGAGGCGCAGCTCGCCTGCGCGCTGCTCGACGAAGCACACTGTCTCGAGCTCGGCGCCGGGGTTCAGCCCGAGGCGAAGCCGGTCGAGGAACGCGGGATTCGGGAACGACAGCATTCGGCACAGGCGCTCGACGACCTTCGGCGGCACCTCCCGGGCGTCGAGCGTCAGCGCCGCATCAACTCGCGCGCGCATAGGCAGCCTCCTCGAGGAAGCGGGTGATGTTCTCGAGGCGCCGGGTGGTGAGCATCGGCGGCAGGCTCTTGAGGAACTTCTTCCCGTAGCCCTTCTCGGCGATGCGCTTGTCGAGGATGACGGCGACGCCCACGTCGGTCTTGCAGCGGATGAGGCGCCCCACACCCTGGCGCAGCGCGATGATGGCGAGCGGCACGAGGTAGTTGTCGAACGCGCGCGGATCGCGCTCGCAGATGGCGTCGATGACCGGGTCGTCGGGCGGCGGGAACGGCAGCTTGTCGATGACGAGCCCGGTGAGCGCCTCGCCCGCGACGTCGATGCCGGTCCAGAAGCTCTCGGTCCCGAGGAGGATGGAGCCGACGTCCTCCTTGAAGAGGCGCGTCAGCTCCGCGCGCGGCAGCTCGCCCTGGCGCAGCACGCGGTGCTCGCGCCCGTCGAGCCGCTCGTAGACGGCGTTCAGGTTCCGGTACGACGTGAAGAGCCCGAGCGTGCGGCCGTCGCAGACGTCGACGACGTGCTGGAAGATGCGCGCGGCCTCGTCGATGAACTCGGCGTCGCGGGGGTCCGGCAGCCGTTCGGGCACAACGAGGAGCGCCTGGGACGCGAAGTCGAACGGCGTCTCGGCGACGACCTCGAGCGCGCCCTCGGGCACGCCGAGCTCGCGGCGCACGAAGTCGAAGGTGCCTGAGGTGGTAAGCGTGGCCGACACCAGCGATACCGACGGGCAGCGCGCGAACAGCTCCTCGCGCAGCAGTTCGCTCACGTCGATGGGCTTCGACCGGAGCTTGGTGCGCCCCTTGTTGTCGATGTCGAGCCAGTAGACGCAGGCGGGGTTCGCCTGCGCGAGCCCCTCGGAGAGGCGCGCGGCGGCTGTCGTCGCGTTCTTGGCCAGGTTGCGCGCGGTGGCGCGCTCCTTCTTGTCCGCGAGCTCGTCTTCGGCGCGGCCCTTCGCGAGCGCCACGAGCTTGCCAAGGGCGCGCTGGAGGGCCGCGTCGTTGGCGAAGGCCGGCGCCTTGAGCCGCTTCTTGTACCGGGGTGAGCGGGCGAAGTCGGCGAGCGTCGCGAACAGGCGCTGCGCCTCCTGGCGAAGCTCCCCGGCGAGCTGCTTGTTCCCGAGGTCAGCCGCCGCCGAGGCGAGCCGCCCGAAGGTGTGCTCCGACAGCGTGAAGCCGAAGAACTCGCGGGCGATCTCCGCTGCCTCGTGCGCCTCGTCGAGCACGAGCAGGTCGAACGCAGGCAGCACCAGGTCTTGCCCCGTCGCCCGGCGCACGGCGAGGTGCGCGAAGAGCATGTGGTAGTTCGTGACGACGATGTCCGCGCCCTGCGCCGTCGCCTTCGCGCGCTCGGCGTAGCAGTCGTCCCGGAACGGGCAGCCGTCGCCCTTGCACTCCTCGGAGCCGACCGAGAAGCGCGACCAGACCTGAGCGTGCGGGATGAACGCCAGCTCGGAGACGTCGCCGGTCTTGGTCGCGTCGGCCCACGCGAGCACGTCGTCGACCTGCCGCTGCTGGTCGTCGTAGTAGAGGCCACGCAGCTCGCCGCGCGCTTCGCTCTCGGCCATGCGGTCGAGGCAGACGTAGTTGTTGCGACCCTTCAGCAGCGCGAAGGTGAACGGCCACGGCAGCACGCTCGCGAGCATCGGCAGGTCCTTCCTGACAAGCTGCTCCTGCAGCGCGATGTTCGCGGTCGCGATCACGACGCGCTTCTTCTCGTGGTGCGCGTGGTGGACGGCCGGCACCGCGTACGCGACCGACTTGCCGGTTCCGCACGGCCCTTCGCCGAGGGCGTGACGCCCGCCGCGCATGGCCTCGTCGACCATGCGGGCGAGCGCCACCTGGCCCTCGCGCATCTCGTACCCGGGGAACCGCGAGGCGAAGAGCCCGCCGTCCCCGAAGACCTCGGAGAGGTAGTCATTCATCGGTGGCTCCTCGCGGCTCGCTCAGGCGAAGGGATCGACCTCGGTCTCGGCGGCGGCGGGCGCGGCGTTCTCGGTCTGGAGCTGCTCGACGAACGCGCGCGCCTTCTCCACCTGAGACGTCGGCAGGTCCTTGATGCGCTGGACGCCGAACTTCGCGAGGAACTTGTCCGTCGCCTCGCGCGGCAGCGCCTTGAGCGCAGTGACGAGCCCCTGCGCGACGTTGGGGGCCACGGTGCCGTCGCCCTTCGCGTCGCTCTTCTTGTCGTAGCTGTCGAGCGACTGGCCACCCTTCGCGCCGCCGTCCGCCTCGCCGGAGTAGAGCTTCGCGAGGTCGTGCTGCGGGAGCGCCTGGAAGGCCTTCTGCTGCTCGACCGAGAGCTGATGCTCCGGGAGGATCGAGTACGTGGTCTTCGGGTCCTTCGCGGCGCCGTGGCGCTGGATCTCGAAGGCCCACTTCTCGAGGCCGTACTTCTCGCGGACGCGGACGAGGTCCTTGAAGAACATCACGCCCTGCTCGAGGACCTTCACCTCCTTCGAGTCGTAGAGGGCGACGTTCAGCGCGACGCGCAGCGAGGCCTTCGTGCCCGCGGCCCTCATCTTCTCGTCGACCTCGACGTACTTGCCGTCGACGAAGGCCACCTCGCGCGGGTGCGGCTCACCCAGGAAGACGACGACGGCCTTGTCGCCATCGCCCGCGAGCTTGAGCCAGAGCGAGCCGCCCTGGTCGTGCTTCTTCGCCATCTCTTCGGTCTGCTGCCACATGCTGTTCGTCATTGGTCACTGCTCCTTCTTGTTGGGGTTGGTGGTGTTGCTGCTGTCGGTGGTCGCGTTGCGGGTGCTGCGTCGCTCGCGCCGGTACACGGCGATGAGCTGCGTCCCGTCGGCGGCCTCGCCGGCGTCTTCGAGGTGGAAGTCCGCGCCGAGCTCGATGACGTCGTTCAGCTCCCAGCGTCGGAAGAGGCCCGGCAGGCGGATGAAGTCCTCGTCGCCGGGAAGGTCGTGGATGGGGATCGGTTCGTGGGTCATGCGGTCGGCTCCTCCGGGCGGTTCATCCGGTTCGTGGGGAGGCAAACGCGGCCTGCGAGGTCGGAGTGGGACAGCGAGCTCGCGAGGTGCTCGCGGAGTCGGCCGAGCGCGCGCTGGAAGCGCTTGCGAGCGGCGTCGTGCGAGAGCCCGAGGCGCTGGGCGGCCTCGCGCTGGTTCTCGTCCAGCACCAGCACCGCGAGCAGCAGCTCGGCGTCGGCGCCGATGATCTCGGTGAGCCACACGCGCAGCTCGGCGACGTCGTCCTCGAACGACAGCCCCTGCGTCAGCCCGAGCGGGGCTTCCGCCTGCGACGCCTCCCACTCGGCGCGCGCAAGGCGGTCGAGGTGGCTCGCGACGATGATGCGGTCGTCCTGGTCACGTACCGGCTCGAAGGTGTCCCGGTAGACGATCCGGTCAGCGTCGGCCCACACGCGGCGGCGGCGATCGATGAGGTCGCGCGCGGTGCTGCGCACGAGCGTCGCGGCCACGCGGTGGACCACCTTGAGGTCGAGCCGCTCGATGATGCCCGTGAAGACGTCGGCCAGCTCGGCGATCAGCTCCTCGGGCTGTCCCCGGAAGTTGCGCTGCCGCCGCCGGTAGACGGCGTCGAGGCCGGGCCAGAGCCCGAGCCACAGGAGCCCGCTCACGAGCTCGTGGTGCTCGCGCCGCTGCACGAGGGTCACGAGCACGCCGAGGAGGCGATCCTTCTCGTCGAGGTCGCCGCCCTTGCTCGCGAGGTACTCGACCACCTCGAAGGGCTGGTCGAAGCGCGCGAGCGCGGGGTGCTGCCTTGCCTGTTGAAACGCCTGCTCTGCCTGAAGAGAACGAACGGAACGGTCGAGGGCTGCATGCAGCGCCTCCCAACGTGCGCGCATGACGCGCCGCCTTTCCGGCGGGCGTCAGGCGCTCCTTGGGGCCGTGGTTAGGGCGTCATGCGCTCGGTGGACTCGGGATGAAGGAGGGCGCCGCGAGCTACGCGGCGCTCGCCCTCGGGAGCGCGGGCACGGGCGTCGGCGGCATCGGCGTGCGCGACGCGAGGACGTTCAACGTGCGGCAGCGGTCGCGGTAGCAGGTGACGGCGACCGTGCTGTCGTCGCTGACGACGACCTGCATGTCGCCGCGCCGAATGGTGAGGCCGTCGCGATCGCGCTTCGCCAAGAGGGCGCCGCAGGCCTTGCAGCGGCAGTCGGTGGCGGTGGTGGACTGGGTCTTCATGGGCTGTCTCCTCGCGACCCACCGGTCATCGGCGGGTACGAGGGCAGCCTCGTTGGAGAGGGGAAGGTGGAAGCCAGGGCAGGATCGGGCGCCGGTTCCGGGGTCCCTCTCTCCCCTCCCTGCGGCGAGCGCGTTCGCCGGCCCCTCCGCACCTCCCGGAGGATCGTCACAGCGCGCTCGCTCACTTGCGAAGGCCTGAAGCAGGCGCGCTCAGCGCTGGGACATTTTGACGGGCCGTGGACAGTCCCAGGACGGCCCCCTGTCCCTTCTTTCCCTTCTCTTCTTCAATAGTTACCTATCTCTTCTCTCTCTGGACAGCTCTCGGCGGGTAGGTCTACTCAGAAGCGATTTGCGATTTCTTCTCGAGGGCGCCTTCGAGTCGCCGGCCCTTCGAAAATGAGAGCTCGCTACGCCTGTGGTGCTACCCGCTGGCGGCTGTCCCTGTCCGCGATGGTGCGCAAGTGCCTGCGGTTGCTGGCGAAAGAGGGCGTTGGCGGGCGGTCGGGACGGAACCAGTAGCTGTCCTGCTGTCCCAGCGGAGCGTGGTGGGCCAGGGCCGCGTTCGCGGTGGTGTCCCAGCGCATCGGGCGAGGTCGCGTTTTCGTCCCCATGAACGCGCCCCAGCCCGACGAGCCGATCCCGTTCCTCACGAAGGAGGAGCGCGACGCGCTCGTCCTCGAGTTCCAGCGCCTCGCTGCCCGCCTCGCGCAGGCAAGGCTTATCGCGCCTGCGACCTCGACGCGCCTGATGCGGACCATCCACCGCGAGCGGCGCCTCGCCGATGAACGGCAAGGCCACCTCGCAGACCTGGTGTTCAACATCCTGGTCAGCATCGAGGACGGCACGCTGAAGGAGGGCGAGCACTTCGCCCGACTGCCCGACGAGCGCGTGGCCGTCCATCCCGAGGCGGTGGCCACGGCCCTCTACCGGGCGGAGCGCGGGCGGCTCCTCCGGCGCGAGCTGCGCGCGCTCCTCGAGCTCGGGTGGCGGCACGAACGCGACGTCGTGGTCGCGCGCTCCGAGCGCGTGCGCTTCGACCACGAGGGCGACCGCCGCCGCTGCGCCGTCCTCCACCTCCCCTCGGCGCGGAAATTCGTCGGCGGTCGCTCGAAGCCTGTCCCAGCCCGCTGAGCCGACCCGCGTTTCCTTCCCCACCGGCGCTTCGTGTCGCCGGCCAGGAAGCGCATGGCCATCAAGGACCTCGTCAGACCGGAGCTGCCGCCGCCGACACCGGCCGCAGAGCGCCCGCCCAACATCACCTGCGAGAAGTACACGCGGGGCGAGGACGGCAAGCGCTGCATCCACTTCCAGCAGGGCGGCACGTGCGCCTTGCCCGACGAGTTCGTCTGCACCGAGTGGCAGAAGCACAACGGGCCGAACAAGCGCACGCTGCACGTCGTCGCGGCTGCGCCCGTCGTCGAGCATGCGCCGGCACCGAAGCCCGTCGCGCGCGACCTGTTCGGCAACCCGCTGCCCGGCGTCGCGCAGCCCGCGGCGAAGGTCTCGACGGCGCCTGCGCCGATCGCGCTCGTCCCGAAGCCCGACGCCGACGCGCAGCCCGCAGTCGACGTCGATCAGCTTCGCGGCTTCACCACCGAGGACATCGAGAGCTTCAAGGCGCTCGGCGTCGAGGTGCTGCTGCACTCGGAGACCTACGGCGACGTGTGGCTGGTGCCCGCGTACACGGGCCGCGAGCGCAAGGAGATCACCCCGGAGCACGCCGCGACGCTCGCGCGCGTCATGAGCGTGTTCCCGGGCTCGCACATCGTCTCGTTCGAGAAGACCGCCAAGACCAACAACCCTGAGCGCCGAGAGCGCCCCCTCGAGGAGCGCTCATGACCACCGTCGCCCCGTTCAAGAACCAGCATCTCAGCTACAGCAGGCTCTCGAGGTTCGAGACCTGCCCGCTCTCGTACCGCCTCCACTACATCGAGAAGAAGCAGGCCGAGCCAGGGCTGCCGCTCCGGTTCGGCAAGACCATCCACGCCGTCCTCGAGCGCCTCATCAAGGAGGTCGTCGACGACGAGCGCACGGGCACGCTCTCCGAGGAGCGCGCCATCGAGCTCTACCGCGAGGCGTGGGGCGCCGAGCGACTCACCGGCATGGACGTCTTCGCCGAGGGGCTCGCCATCCTCCGGCGCTTCATCGCCGAGC
Source organism: Polyangiaceae bacterium (assembly GCA_022842465.1). GTDB lineage: Bacteria > Myxococcota_A > Polyangia > Polyangiales > Polyangiaceae > Labilithrix. Next base: position 79,688 of record JALHPN010000006.1, read on the forward strand.
AGGGCGTCGTCGACCACCGCGACGTCCTCGCCATCGAGAAGGAGTTCCGGCTTCCGGTCGGGCCCTTCGAGGCCTTGGGCTTCATCGACCGCGTCGACTGGATCGACGACGAGACCGTCGAGGTCATCGACTACAAGACGAACCGCCAGCTCTTCAACCGCGACGAGGTCGACACCTCGCTCCAGATGAGCCTGTACGAGGTCGCGGCTCGCCGCCTCTGGCCGTGGGTCAAGAAGGTGAAGCTGACGTTCTGGATGCTGCGCCACGGCGTCCGGCAGGAGACGACGCGCACGGAGGAGCAGCTCGCCGACGCGCTCGCCTACGTCGAGACGCTCGGGCGGCAGACCGAGACCGCGACGGAGTACCCCGCGCGCCTCAACACCAACTGCTCCTACTGCGACCACCGCAAGCAGTGCCCGGCCTACGCCGACGCGCTCAAGGGCAAGCGCGAGTTCATCGTCGAAGAGCTCGCCGATCTCGAAGGCGTCGCCCGCGAGCGCGAGGAGGTGGCTCGCCTCGCAAAGGCGCTCTACGCGCGGAAGGAGGAGCTGGAGGACATCCTCAAGGCGCAGCTCAAGGAGAAGGACGAGCTGGTCCTCGGTGGCGTCCGCTACCGGATGTTCGCGACCACGAGCGTCGAGTACCCACTCGAACCGACGCTCTCGCTGCTCGCCAACGCGACGGGTCTCTCGCACGACGAGGTGCTCGGGAAGCTCGGCGCCATCGACAAGAAGGCGCTCGATGCCCTGCTCAAGGCGCTCGGCAAGAAGCTCGACAAGCCGCGCGTCTCGCTGCTGAAGGCCGAGCTCGAAGCGCACGCCGACAAGCGCATGTCGCCGCGCCTCTGGGCGAAGGAGGTGGCGTGATGCTGCTCCCGCCGCCCCCCGCTCCGGCGCCGGCAGCCGCCGCGCCCATCATCCCCCACGACGCTCCGCGCCTCGCACGCCGGGCACCGAAGACGACCATCGCCTTCGTCGACCTCGAGACCACCGGGCTCGATCCGTCGCGGCACGACATCATCGAGCTCGGCATCGTCCGCGTCGACGCACGCACGCTGGAGGAGCTCGACGAGTACGAGGCGCTCGTCGCGCCCGAACGTCTCGGGGAGGCGCAGCTCGACGCGCTGGCGATCAACGGCTTCACGACGGCGGCATGGGAGCACGCGATCCCGCTCCGCGAGGCGTTGCTCGAGGTTGCCCCGCTCCTCGACGGCGTTCTCGTCGCCGGCCACAACGTCGGCTTCGACTGGGCCTTCCTCGAGGCTGGCTTTCGACGCGCCGGGCTCGCGCTGCCGAACGTCGACTACCACCGGCTCGACACCGCGAGCCTCGCGTGGCCGCTGGTCGTCACCGGCGAGCTGCCGTCGATGTCGCTCGATCCGCTGGCGAAGATGCTCGGGCTCGAGCGCCCGCACCCGCACCGAGCGCTCGCCGACGCGCGCTGCTCGCTCGAGGTCGCCCGCCGCCTGGTGGAGCGCATGCGCGCGGGCGGCGTCGTCACCGGGCTCCCGGCGGATGAGCGGCAGATCTGCGACGCGCTCCTCGGTCGACTCGCGCAGGGCCGACGTCAGTACGGGCCGTGGCGCCTCGACGACGGACGCGACTACCCGAGCGAGGCCTACGCCGAGGTGCTGGATGGCCTGCACTACACGGCCGCCGAGCTGGTGCGCCGTCGACGCATCGAGGCAGGTCGGCGTCGCCGCGTCTACGTCTGCCATCCGTTCGCGAACGACCCGGCCGGCAACATCGAGCGAGTCCGCGCGATCAGCCACTTCATCATCGACGACGGCGCGCTCCCCATCGCGCCGCACCTCTACCTGCCGCAACTCGTCGACGAGACAACGGGGCGAGAGCAGGCGCTCGCGCTCTGCCTCGAGCTGCTCGCCACCTGCGACGAGGTCCGCGTCTTCGGCGAACTCGTCACCGAGGGGATGGAGCGCGAGCTGCGCGAGGCGAAGCGGCTGGGCATCCCGGCGCGCTTCGTTCGGGAGGTGCGAGCATGAGCGGCGCGCACTCTCGGAGAAAGGGCGCCGGCTTCGAGCGCGAGCTCGTCCAGCGCTTCCGCGAGGTCATGCCGGACGCGACCATCCGGCGCGGCCTCCAGTTCCGCACGGGCGACGAGACGCCCGACGTCGACTGCCCGGTGTTCTGGCCCGAGGCCAAGCGAGGCAAGCAGCCGAACGTCCGGGCTGCGCTGCGCCAGGCCACGAGCGCGGCCCCGCCCGGGCGGATCCCCATCGCCATCATCCGCGACGACCGCGCCGAGCCGTTCGTTGCGCTGAGCCTCGACGACTTCCTCGAGTTCGTCGCCGAGTGGTGGGCGCGGAGGGACAAGTGAAGAGCGCCCTCCGCAACGACCTCGAGCGGCTGCGGCGGGACGCGCTCTCCGAGCGCCACCGCCATGCCTTCGAGGCGGGCCGCGCCAAGCAGCCCGCCATCGCAGCGCACGCCGACGCGGCCTCCGTCCTCGCCATGCTCGACGACGAAGCGGAGGGCACCTACGCGTCGCGCGAGGCGCTCACCGAGGCGATCATCCGCGAGCACCGGGCGAGCCGCGCTGCGGTGTGGGCGTCCCTCCTGCTCGGAGCGTTCAAGCCGATGCTGGTGCGCCTGCGGGGCCGCCTCGTCAGCGACACGGTGCCGGGCGACGAGCTCGACCAGCTCGTCGTCACCGCGTTCCTTGCGGCGCTCACCGACGTGCCGCTCATGGACCGCCTGCCGATGCGGCTGCGCCAGCGCACCGAGCGGCAGGTGTTCGCCTTCCTCCGCAAGGAGCGCGAGCAGCGCCACCCCGGCATCGACGTCGAGGAGCTGGAAGACCTCGACCCGGACTCCATGGCTCCCCGTCGCGCGCGCACGGACGAGGAGCTGTACGACCTCGCGCTCCTCATCCAGCGCGCCGTCCAGGAGGGCCTCTCCACGAGCGGGCTCGACGTGGTCGAGGCGACGGTCCTGCGCCGAGAACTCCTGCGCGCATACGTCGAGCGTCTCGAGCCCGACGACGACGTGGCCCGCGAGCGGCTCTACCAACGCCTCAAGCGGCAGCGGTCGCGCGCGATGCAGCGCTTGAAATCGCTGCTCACCACCACGTCCCCGATCCAGCTCTCCATCGGCTTCTGAGGGCATATGGCGAAGCACAAGCACGCGAAGATCGGTCGCCCCACGAAGGGTGAAGGCCCGAAGCTCTCGAACCCCGAGGAGGTCGAGCGCCTGCTCGTCGAGGGTGAGGTGGTGCCCGATGAGCACGGCGAGGCGAAGCGCGTCTGGCTCACGCAGCGCGATGTCGCGGCTCGCTTCGGTGTTGCGGTCAGCACCATCGCCGCGTTCGCCAAGGACCACCGGACGACCGAGCGGCGCGAGGAGCTGCGGGCCCAGCTCGATCCCCCGAAGGCGCCGCCGCCGCCGAAGGTCGAGGGCTCCGTCGCAGTGCCCGAGCCCAGCGACGTCGTGCGCGCGAGCGTCGAAGACAGCGCAGAGCCCGCGCCGGAGAACACCGCACCCTCGGATGAGCGTCGTCGACCCGGCCGGCCTCGCCACCAGCAGGCGCCGGTCATCCCGTTCGCCGAGCTGGATCGGCTGCTCGTCTTCGGCGAGGTGTCGATGAACGAGGACGGCACGTCGAACACCGTCTACCCGACGTACCGCGAGCTGGCCGAGAAGTACGGCGTCGCCCCGAGCGTCATCGCCGACTACGCGAAGAGCCACAACACGATGCATCGCCGCAAGTACGGCGAGCACCGCATCGAGGCCCGGCGCGACGAGAAGATCATCGAGGCACGCGCGACCGCCGAGGCGATCACGGTCGCCGAGATGCTCGCGCTCATCGACGAGTTCCTCATCAAGTTCAGGGAGGCGCTCAAGGAAGGCCGCGTCCGCACCGACAGCCCCGCCGACGTCAATACGCTCATCCGGCTCAAGTCGTTCCTCGAGGGCGGTGCCGACTCGCGGCAGGAGATCCGCCACATGCTCTCGCTCGAGGTGCTGTCGGAGAGGCACGAGCGCTACATGCGCGACCTCGAGTCCTCGACGCCCGCGATGGCCGGCATCATCGACGTGCGCGGTGAGGCGGTCGAAACCGAGCACGAGAAATCGAACAGCCTTGGCGGTGTTCGGTTGCCCCCCTCGCGTTCGATTCGGGACGGCGCGACGGAACCGAACCTGTCCCAGCACCTGCGCGACGAGGTGCGCCGCCTCGTCAACCTCGCCCGCGAGCTCGCGGAGCAGATGGGCGCAGACCCGGACGACGCCGAGCTGATCGAGAACCAGGTGCTCGGGGCGGCCGCTGCCGTCGAAGCAGCGCTGGGCGCGCACGACGGCGCCGACGTTGGCCCACGTGGCGCGAACGGCGAGGAGGACGAGGGATGATCGCCCCCCGCGCAGCCGCGCGCCCACGCGGCCAGGACGATGCGACCAGCAGAGCCTCGCAGACGGGCGCCCACGAGGCCCACAGCGGGCCGGAAGAACACGCGCCCCTCGCGCCGACCCCGGGATTCCGCGGCCTTACGCCGCCGCCCAGCTTCGAGCGCTCGAGCACGACGAGCTCACCTCTGCGCGCGCGAGAACACGCAGGCAGCCACGCGCACCAAGACGGCGCTGCCGAGCCGGGCCTCGCGCGCGACCACGGCGCCGATCCACGGAAAGCGGCGGTACGGCTCCCCGAGATCGGCTCGTTCGAGGCGCTCGAACTCCCCGAGAACGCGCGCTGCGCTGGGCGCGAACCGCCGCTTTTCTCTCTTAGCGGCGGTCGGCGCGCGCCCTCGTGGAGCACGCCTACCATGCCGGCCCACGGTGTCGGCACGCCGGCATGGGCCTCCGCATGCCTACAACCTGCCGAAGGGGGGGAGGGGTCCGTTTTTCGTGGCGCCGCGCGCCCGCCCCAGGGTGCCTGGGGCCGTTTCCGAGTGGGTCAGTTTTGGGAAACCGAGCAGCCCCGCGATTCGAAACCGAACGCCGAACAAGAAGCCGAGCACGCGCGCGCGTTCGGTTCTGTTCGGCAAGTGGGTCTCGGGCGCGGCGCGGGCTCAGCAGACGAGCCCCTGGACCGCCCGGAGCAGCTCGTCGTCGGTCGGGTGCGTGTAGATGCTGGTCGTCACCACGGACTTGTGGCGCGCGAACTTCTGCGTGAGCCGGAGGTCCTTCGACTGCCGGTAGACGGCGCTGCAGGCGTGGTGGCGCAGCGTGTGAAACCCCACGTGGCGTTCGAAGCCGGCGCGCTCCTGCCAGACCGCGAAGAGGTGCCGGAGCTGGCGCGCCGAGAGCCGTCGTCCGAGGCGGCTCACGAAGACCGGCGTGGTGGGCGTGATGGTCTCGCCGGCGCGCTTGCGCGTCGCGAGGAGCCGCTCGAGCTTGGCGCGCACGGCGTCGGGCAGCAGCACCTCCTGCGGGACGGGCTCCTTCGCGGAACGCTTGAACACGCGCAGGGCGACGCGACGCTTGGCGCGTCCGGCGTCGTCGAACACGTCGCCGACGTCGAGCGCGAGCAGCTCGTGCTCGCGCAGGCCCGTGCCCATCGCGAGGCTGAAGATGACGTGGTCCCGGAAGCCGTCGACGTGCTGGCCGGTGACCTTGAGCAGCGCGCGCTGCTCGGCCTCGGTCAGCGTCTTCACGGGGCGCGAGATTGTGTCGGCGTAGGCGGTCATGGGCGGTCTCCTTGCGACCCATACAGGCTTCCGTTCGGGAGGAAGGCAAGGTCGCTCGCGACGTCCCGGAGGGCGGCATGACGCTCGGGATCGTCAAGCGCACCGAGGAGGAGTTCCAGCAGTGGCTGATGACGGAGCCGGGCTTCGTCGCGGCGCTGATGGCCTACGACGACGAGCCCATCGTCCTCGAGGCGTACCAGCGCGAGTTCCTCACCAACCGCTCGCGGTTTCGGTGGGTCAACAAGAGCCGCCAGGTCGGCTTCTCTTTCCTCTTCGCGCTCGAGGCGCTCGCCCGCTGCCACCTGCGTTCGAAGCACACGGCCGTCTTCGTCAGCTACAACATGGACGACGCGAAGGAGAAGGTGCTCACCGCGCGCCAGCTTCACGAGGAGCTGCCGCTGGAGTACCAGAAGCGGCTCGTCGTCGACTCGAAGACGGAGCTGGCGTTCGAGTCGAACGGTGCGACCAAGCGGCTCTCGCGCATCCTGTCGCACCCGTCGAAGGCGCCGCGCGGCAAGAAGGGCGACGTCTACCTCGACGAGCTCGCGCACTACGTGAACGACCGCGAGGTGTACCGGGGCTCGACGGCGCTCATCCTCCGCAGCAACGGGCAGCTCACCGGCTGCAGCACGCCGCTCGGGCGGCGCGGCATCTTCTGGGAGATCGCGAACGAGGAGCTGCGCAAGTACCCGCACCACACGCGGCAGCACGTGCCGTGGTGGCTGTGCCGCTTCTTCACCACCGACGTGAAAGCCGCGGCCGCGCTCGCCCTCGATCTACCGACGGAGGAGCGCGTCGAGCGCTTCGGGCGGCCGACGCTCATCGAGCAGTTCGACTCGCTGCCCATCGAGGACTTCCAGCAGGAGTTCGAGGGCAAGTTCGTCGACGAGACGTACAGCTTCTTCCCGTACGAGCTCATCCTGCCGTGCACCAATGACGAGCTGGTGCTCTACGACGAGCCCACCAGCGTGCGCGCGCCCGAGGGGCGCATCGTCGCGGGCTTCGACGTCGGCCGCACGCGCGACCGCTCCGAGCTGGCGGTGTTCGAGGAGGTCGAGGGCCGCTTCACGGCGCGCATGCTGCGCAGCTTCGAGGGCACGCCCTTCGCCGAGCAGGAGGCCGAGCTCCGGCGCCTTCTCGGCACGCTCCCGGTCGCGCGGCTCTCCATCGACCGGAGCGGCATCGGCATGAACCTCGCCGAGAACCTGTCGCGCGACTTCCCGCAGGTCGTCGGCGAGAACTTCACCAACGAGTCGAAGGAGCGCTGGGCGACGGACTTCAAGATCCTGCTCCAGCGCCGCGACGTGACGCTGCCCCGCGATCGCGAGCTGGTCGGCCAGGTCCACGCTATCAAGCGGCGCGTGCTCCCCTCGGGCAAGGTCAGCTTCGACGCCGAGCGCAACGCGCGGGGCCACGCCGACAAGTTCTGGGCGGTGGCGCTGGCCTGCCAGAAGGAGCGGCAGGAGGGCCGGCCGCGCGGCGGCGAGATCGGCGTGCGCGTACTTGGATAGTGTCGCGTCGTCGCCTTACCCTTCGGTTCCGCTACGGCGTGGCGGTAGGAAGGCGACGAGCATGACCGAGCGTAAGACGGCCCTGGCGAAGAGACCCGAACCCGGGACAGCGGAGGTGGTCGCGCTGCCGGCGTCCGCAGAGAAGGCCGACAAGGCGCTCGTCGACCGCGCGATCTCTCATATCCGCGACGTCGTCGCGAAGACCGTCGCGCGCGGCCTCGACGACGTCGGCAGCTACCTGCTGCGCGAGTTCTACGACGACGACCCGGTGCTCTACCTCTCGTCGAGCCCCAACAAGCACGCATCGCTCAGCCTGCTGATCGAGCGCTGCGAGTCCCTCGAGCTGCCCGTCAGCCGCACGTTCCTCGCCAACGCCCTCCGCATGGCCGCCGTCACCAAGCAGCTCCCGCGCGCTGCCACCTTCCACAAGCTGCCTCCCAGCCACCGCGTCGAGCTGCTCCGCGTGCGTGCGCCCGAGAAGCTCGAGCGGCTCGCGTCGAAGGTCGTCGAGGGCAAGCTCAGCGTGCAGAAGCTCCGGACGCTCGTGCAGAAGGAGCAGGAGAAGGGCAAGGACGCCTTCGGACGCGGGCGAAAGCGGTCCCCCGAGGTGCTGAAGGCCATCGAGGCATGCCTCCGAGTGCTGCGGGACGAGGAGACTGGCAAGCTCCTCTTCCACCGGAGCGACGTGACCGAGATGACCGACGAGCAGCAGGCCAAGGCCGACGCCGCGCTGAGGTCGCTCGAGAAGCGTGTTGCCGAGCTGCGTCGCATTCTAAGCTGACAGTTCCGACGTCGGAACTGTTGGCGCTGGCGCCGAGTGTCCTCGCTCGTCGACTATCTCGGTCCCGACGACTCGCCCTTCGCAGCCACCGCCCACACGCACTCGAGGAGCGCCAGCAGCGCGTCACGCGTCGGCACCCGCGACTGGACGATCCGCTCTCGAAACTCGGTCGCGAGCTGCCCCGCCTCGGCGGACAGCCGCGCGCGGCCACGGCGCTCGGTCGCGAGCGCGTCCGCGAGCCCGTGCTCGTAGCCGACATCGAAGTACGCCTCCTCGCGCTCCGCGCTCACGTGCGTGCGGAGCTCCTCGAGCGCGAAGAACGGCTTCTTGTCGTCGCGGAGGCGTTCCAGGATCTTGTTCTGTAGAGCGATCAGGCGCTTCCGCGCGGCGCGGTGCTGGACCCGCTTCTCGACGACGAGGTCGATGGGATGGCCCTCCTCGGCCTCGTGTTCCATGCGCTGGAAGTGGTTGTCGGCTCCGGATGGCGGCTTTCGGTGGTGTGTGTGTCGGCGCTTCGATACCTTCTTCATCGGTGAGCCTTTCTCGGAAGGTTCGCCCGCGGGCCCGGACGTTGGCGCGTCGCGGGCCCACTTCGTATTCGCGCCGCATGAGCGCTCTGGTGGCCGCGGCATGCAACCGGAAACTCTCCGGTCTCTGCGGTGTCCCCCGGTGACGTCGCGCTGCGCTTTGCCCTCCTCGGAGGCGAGGCGCGCGGTCCAGATGCTCGGTGCCCCAGGTGGACTGCCTCCTCGCAGGCTGGCCAAGCGCCTCGCCTCCTTTGTCTTGCGAGGTCCACCATGCGCCGCACCCTCAAGCTCTTCGTCATCCCGGCCGGCAAGTCCGCTGGCGCCCCGCCCGAGCCTGGTCCTGACGTCGAGCTCGAGGCCACGAACGAAGATGCGCTCCTCGCCGCCGCACACGAGGCGATCGCCAAGCGTGGGCTGCGGGCGCGCGCGGTGTCGTTCACGCCCACCGGGCTCGTCGCGTACGCGGAGGCCGCGCGGTGACGACGCCCGACGCGATCCATGCCGCCGACGAGCGGCTCCAGACGATCCTCAAGGCCCACGTGGTCGGTGCGACGGTTCAGGACCCGGCGAGCCGCCCCGCTGGGGAGGACACCGCCGCCGCGTTCACCTCGGCGGGCGCGCTCATCCCGCCCTACGACCCGGAGACGCTGTGTGTCTTGGTCGAGCACTCGAACTCGCTGCGCCAGAACGTCGACGCCTACGCCACCAACATCGACGGCTTCGGCTATCGCTTCGACGCCGCCATCGACTTCGACGCCGAGGACGCGCGAGCGAAGGTGGCCGACGCGATCACGCTCGAGCGCCTCGCCGCCCGCGAAGCACGCACGCTCCCCGAGGGCATGTCGACGACGCCGAGCGCCGATGAGATCTCCGCGCGCTTCATTGAGCTGCGCCAGGCCGCGCGCGTCGAGCGGGCAAGGCTCGATGCCTTTTTCGACTTCGCCTGCTTCGACCACAGCTTCGTCGATCTGCGGCGCCGCACCCGACAGGACCTCGAGGTCACGGGCAACGCCTTCTGGGAGGTGCTTCGCGACGGCAAGGGCGACCTCGCGCGGCTCGTCTATGTGCCGTCGTACACGGTGAGGCTGCTTCCGCTCGATCGTGAGGCCGTGGAGGTCACCGAGCGAGCACGCGTCTCGCCCGTGAGCTTCGACACCGTGCGTTCGCGCCGCCGCATGCGGCGCTACGTGCAGGTGCAGTCTACCGAGTGCGTGTACTTCAAGTCGTTCGGCGATCCGCGCGTGGTCTCTCGCTCGACGGGCCGCGTCTTCGACGACATCGCCGCGCTCAAGGCTGCCAAGCCCGACGACGGCCCCGCGACCGAGTTGCTCCACTTCGCCATCCACTCGCCGCGCTCGCCCTACGGCGTCCCGCGCTGGGTGGGCACGCTGCTCTCCGTCCTCGGCTCGCGTCAGATGGAGGAGGTCAACTTCCTCTACTTCGAGAACAAGTCGGTGCCGCCGATGGCGCTCCTCGTCTCGGGCGGGCGCATCTCCGAGGCGTCGGTTCCGCGCATCGAGCGCTTCATCGAGGAGAACCTCAAGGGCAAGGCCAACTTCCACAAGATCCTCATCCTCGAGGCAGACGGCGCGGGCACCGGTGACGGCGGCCGCGCGAAGATCGAGCTGCGACCGCTCACCGATGCGCAGCAGCACGACGCGCTCTTTCAGGTCTACGACGAACGCAACATCGACAAGGTCGGCAGCGCCTTCCGCTTGCCGCGTCTGCTGCGCGGCGAGAGCAAGGACTTCAACCGGGCCACCGCCGAGAGCGCGCTGCGCTTCGCCGAGGACCAGGTCTTCCAGCCCGAGCGCGACGAGTTCGACTTCCTCATCAACCGCAAGCTCCTCGCGGACATGGGCATCCGCTTCTGGCGCTTCCGCTCGCAGACGCCGGTGACGCGCGACCCCGAGCGCATGACCGAGATGGTGGAGCGACTCGTGCGAGTCGGCGTGCTCACGCCCGAGGAGGGGCGCCTGC
>JALHPN010000006.1:90134-97817 GCA_022842465.1 Polyangiaceae bacterium
CTGCTCGCGGGCGACATCTTCAACCGCGAGTTCAGGAAGATCGGCGACGACTGGACCAAGCGCCCCATCACCTTGACGCTCGCGGGCATCCAGACCGGCGTGGAGGACCTGAAGCCGAAGGCCGTAAACCCCGAGGCGCTGTTGCCGAGCGCGAAGCAGCTCCTCGCCCTGCGCGAAGATCTGCGCGCCGAGGAGGACCGGCTCGCCACCGGGCGGCTCGACCTCGCGCGGCGGTACATGGACACGGAGCGTGTGAAGGTCCCGCGCGAGGAGTTCGACGCGTGGTTCGGCGAGGTGCGCGATGCGCCCTGAGCACCACCGCGCGTGGGTGCAGCAGGCCCAGCTCGACGCCGAGCGCGGCGTCATCGCCTGCCGCATGTGCCGGCGCCACGCGGGGCTCGACGAGAGCACCACGCTCTGGCGCAACGGCCTCTTGGTCTTCGCGCTCTGCGATCGCTGCGCGGCGTCGCACGACGTCGTGTTCTCGCCCACGGCGGCGGGCGTCGAGGTGCACGCCAAGCGGCGAGGTCCGCTCGTCGTCGAAGGTGGGCCGTGAAGCTGGTTCCCTCGGCCAAGCGTCCGTGTCGCCTCGAGCCCGGCGAGATCCGCCGCGTCCCGCAGGACCGCACGAACCTCCTCGTGGGCTACCACGTCTGCTGCCTGCGCTGCGGGTTCAACACGCCCGCGCTTGCCGGCAACGACGGGCTCGACATCGACGAAGGCGACGCGTCCGACGACCTGACCTTCTCGAAGGCGCTGCGCTGCACCTTCTGCCGCGTGCTGATGCACGTGAACCACGGCGAGCTGCGGCTCGAGGAGGACGCCGATGTGCGGCACGTCCGCTTCCGCTGACCGGCTCCTCGTCATCCACGAGGCCCGCGTCGCCGCCGACGAGCTCGTCGAGCGCTTCCTCCGGCTTCCCGTGGCCAAGGCCATGAACCTCGGCACTCGCGCCGGGTTCGATCGCGCCGTGGCGCTCCTGGCCGCGCAGCTCCGGCGCGCCACCGGGCGTGCCGAGGTCGACGCGGTGCACGAGGCGATCGCCGTCCTCGACGTCGATTGGGCCCGCACCACCGCCGTCGAGCGCCGCCGCCTGGTCGCCGAGGCGATGGCCGCAGTGGGCCGCGCCACCGCGATCGTGCCTGCGCGCATCGAGGCTCCGTTCAACGACGCCGCGCAGGAGGTGGTTGCCGCCACCCGCATGGACGCCCGGCGCAGCCAGCGGCTGGCGATCGGCGCCGAGTTCAACGCCGTCGACCGCCGCGTCGTCGCCCACGTGACCAGCTCCCAGGGCAACTTCGTCCGCGACGAGTACGGCCGCCGCATCGAGGGCTTCGGCGAGGAGGCCCGGCGCATCGTCGCTGCCGGGCTCGAGGAAGGCCTCGGACGTGACGACATCGCCGAGGCGCTCGAACAGGCCGCCCGCGCCGCGCTCGTCGACCGCGCCCCGTTCTACTGGGAGATGGTCGCCGCCTCGTTCATCGCGCAGGGCCGCTCCTACGCGCAGATGAGCAGCTACGCCGAGGCGGGCATCCGGCAGTACCGCATCGAGGCGGTGCTCGACGAGCAGACCACGAACATCTGCCGCTACCTGCACGGCAAGAGCTTCTCGGTGGCCGACGCCCTCCGGCGCTTCGACCGCATCGAGCAGCTCGACGATCCCGAAGCCATCAAGCAGGCGATGCCGTGGGTCCGCGAGGCCCAGGATCGCGAGACGGGCCGCACGCGGCTCTTCGTCGACGGAGGCGGCGGTCGGACCGACCTCGCTGAGGTCACACGCTCGGCGATGGGCACCCGTGACGATCGCGGCGACTTCCGCGCGCTCGCCAGCGACAGCACGTTGAACGAGGTGGGGATCGGCTTCCCGCCGTACCACGGCCTCTGCCGGTCCACGACGCTCGCGGTCGTGTGATTCGCGAGGACGTGTCCCCTCCGCGCGAAGTCGGCGGCTTTGCCTCTGCGGAGGCCGACGCATGTCCGACACGAAGCCGCGCGAGTCCGAGAGCACCGCCCCGAGCACCGGGGACGGGACGCCTCCGTCCGCGCCCGGGCGGCCCGGCGACAAGACGGAGAAGCAGGACGCCCCCTTCGTCTGGCCGCGCGATCTGAACGCGCCCTCTACCGACAAGCCCACGTGGGGCTCCGACCCGGAGGCGCTGCGCGATGTCTGACCGCCGCGAGCAGGCCGTCGCCTACGCGCGCCGCGTCCTCGCGGCCAACGCGGGCGTCCGCGTCGAGTCCACCGAGGTCGAGAAGACCATCTGGGGCTCGCCCGCGGGCAAGAAACGCCTTGCCGACCGCCTCGTGGCGATGCTCCCGGCGCACAAGACGTACGTCGAGCCGTTCGCCGGAAGCGCGGCGGTGCTGTTCGCCAAGGAGCCCTCGGAGGTCGAGGTCATCAACGACGCCGACCTCGAGATCGCTGACGCCTACCGGCTCATCAAGAAGCTCTCGCCGGATGGGCTCGCGAAGCTGAAGAGGCTGCCGTGGGTCGGCGACGAGAAGACGTTTAAGCGGCTCCTCGACGTCGAGCCCGAGGACGACGTCGAGCGGCTGCACCGCTTCCTGTACCTGACGCACTTCTCCTACGGGAAGATGCGCGGCAAGAGCTTCAGCCCGACGGTGGTCGGCGTCGAAGCGACGACCATCAAGCGCATCGAGAAGTTCGCGCCGCGCCTGAAGAAGGTGAAGGTCTACGGCGGCGACTACGAGAAGGTCGTCCGCAAGTACGACAGCAAGGACACGGTCTTCTTCCTCGACCCGCCGTACCCCGGCTACAACGTCGACGTCGGCGAGAGCGAGTTCGACGAGGAGCGCTTCTTCAAGCTGCTCAAGTCGCTCAAGGGTCGTTTCCTCATCACCTACGGCATCCGGGGCAAGTTCCCCGAGCTGGTGAAGGGCTCGGACTTCTGGTCGAAGCGCATCCGCACCCGCCGCTCGATCGCGCACATGCGCGGGGTCGGCGGCAGCTCGGTGCTGACGCAGCTCCTGGTCGCGAACTACGAGCCGACCACCAAGGCGCTCGACGACGAGTTCGTCCTCGACGACTGGGACGGCGCACTCGACGAGGACGCCGACGACGTCGAGAAGGCCCAGCCCTTCGGCACGTTCGGCGGCTCGCTCCACTACGCGAAGCGCATCGTGCCGCTCATCCCGGCGCACGAGACCTACGTCGAGCCCTTCGCGGGCGCGGCGGCGGTGCTGCATGCCAAGGACCCGAGCGACAAGGAGGTCATCGCCGATCTCGACGACGACGTGGTGTTCCTCCACCGGAGCATCAAGGCGATGACGCCGGAGCGCGTCGAAGAACTGCGCCGCCGCTTCGAGTGGACCGTCACCAAGGAGAGCTTCGAGAAGGCGCGCGACATGACGCCGAAGGACGACGTCGCGCGCTTCTACAAGCTCGTCTTTGTGCGCACGCACGCCCGCGACTGCCGCCCCGATGGCACGCACCCGGCGCAGCAGCACCTCGGCTCGACGACCAATCCCGAGAAGTACCTCAAGGCCGCCGAGCGCCTGAAGGACGTGAGCATCCTGCGGCAGGACTACCGCAAGACGATCGAGTCCTACGACAGCAAGGACACCTTCTTCTTCATCGATCCGCCGTACCCCGGCGAGTGGTTCGACAAGGACAAGGTCATCGACCTCGGCGAGTTCATCGACGCGCTCGCGAAGGTCGAGGGAAAGTTCATCGCGGTCCTCAACCCGACCCCGGAGAACGTCGCCGCCTTCAAGAAGGTCGGGCACGTCTTCCGGCTCAAGGTGCGCGAGGCCTCGGGGCGCGGCGGTGCCAAGCACGCCATGCGCCTCTTCGTCGCCAACTTCCCGGTGCGCAAGGCCGCGGAGTTCGAGCTCGTGGCCAAGTGCGAGCATCTGCCGCTCGACCCGAGCGTCGACGCGCTCGTCTTCGACAAGCCGTCGCGGCTCATCAAGGGCACGGACCCCAGCGACGAGCGCTTCGTGCTGGGCATCGTGCTCGAGCCCGAGGTGGTCGACGCGCAGGGCGACATCTACTCGGCCGAGGAGATCCGCGCCGCCGCCCACCGCTTCATGGAGGACTTCGGCGGCCTCGGGCTCATGCACCGCCTGCGCGTGAACGGGCAGGTGAAGGTGCTCGAGAGCTACCTCGCGCCGACCGACTTCACCATCGGCGAGCTCGCGGTTCGCAAGGGCACGTGGCTCCTCGCCGTGCGCGTGCTCTCCGACGAGCTGTGGGAGCGCGTGTTGTCGGGCGACCTCACGGGCTTCTCCATCGGCGGCTCAGCGCGCCGCGTGCCCGAGCCCGCTCCTGTTCCGACATCGGAACGGCCCACCAACAACCAGCCCGCCTCGGAGGCCGCCGCATGACGACGCCGATGAACAAGGCGGACGACGGCGTGCATCGCCTCGTCGACATGGTCGTCGAGGAGGTCTCGCTCGTCGACCGCGCCGCCAACAAGCACCGCTTCCTGATCGTGAAGAGGGATGACGCAATGGACGACGACAGCACCACCGACACCACGACCACCGACCCGTCGCCCACCGCTGCGCCCACGGCGAAGCTCGACGACGGCACCGCGCTCGGGGCCGCGCTCACCGCGCTCGAGAGCCTGACCGGACTGGTCGAGCTGCTCGGCTCGCTCGGTGCCGATCAGGCCGACGCGCGCCTCGCCGAGCTCGCCCAGGAGCTGCGAACGGTCGCCGAGGACCTCCTCGCGCGCACCGCGACCGAGGACGACGCCGAGGACGTCGCGGCCCGCGCCAAGACGGGCGGCGAGCCCGAGAAGCCCGCCGATCCGTCGACGTTCGCGACCAACGTGACCGCCGCGAAGCAGGCGCTCGCGCGGCTCGCCGAGCTCGCGAGTAAGGTGCCCGCCGCGAAGACCGACAAGCTCGCCGAGCCGACTCCAGCGGCGCCCTCGATCACGCCCGGCGTGACCGAGTCGCTCGCGAAGCTCGCCGACTCGTTCCGCGCGCTCTCGGAGACCGTGAAGGAGCAGCAGCAGCGGCTCGGCCGCGTCGAGAAGCAGGTCGGACTGCCCAACAGCGCAGCGCCCGCCGAGCGCGTGTCGAAGGCCACTGTCGAGGACGTGGGATGGCCGCTCGATCTCAACAAGCCCAAGGACCGGGAGAGCGTCGACAAGGCGATCTCCTTCCACGACCTCTGAAACCCGCCGGAAGGAGCCCGCGCCCATGACGTATCTCGACAACCGCACCATCCTGGAGAAGGCCGATCTCGCGCTCGCCGACCTGACGGCGGGAGGTGGCATCCTCAAGCCCGCGCAGGCGCAGAAGTTCATGCGCCTGCTCATCAAGCAGTCCGTCCTCATGCAGCAGGCCACGGTCGTCCCGATGGCCTCGCCGAAGCAGCAGATCTCGAAGATCAAGTTCGGCAGCCGCATCCTGCGGCCCGGTCAGGAGGCCACCGCGCTCCCGCCCGCGCAGCGCGCCGCACCCGACCTCTCCCAGGTCGAGCTCGACGCCAAGCTGTTCAAGGCCGAGGTGCGCCTCTCCGACGAGGTGCTCGAGGACTCCATCGAGCGCGGCGAGCTGCGCCAGACGATGATGGAGATGATCGCCGACGCCATCTCGCGCGACATGGAGGAGGTGCTGGTCAGCGGCGATACCGCGTCGGCCGATCCGTTCCTCGCGACGATGGACGGCGTGCTCAAGCAGGCCACGAGTCACGTCGTCGACGCGGCGGCTGCGCCGATCTCGAAGGACCTGCTGCGCGATCTCGTGAAGACGCTGCCCAGCGAGTACCTGCGCGACAAGAGCGCGATGCGGTACCTCACCAGCGTCGACGCGGACCTCGACTACCGCAACACGCTCGCCGAGCGCGCCACGGCGGTGGGCGACAAGTTCCTCGAGGGCGACGCGCCGGTCCTCTACTCCGGCGTGCCGGTGCAGCCGATCCCGCTGTTCCCGGAGAACCTCGGCGCGGGCAGCGACCAGACGGTCATCCTGCTCTGCAACCCGAAGAACATCCACGTCGGCATCTGGCGACAGATCCGCATCGAGTCGGCGCGCGACATCTCCGAGGGCACGCTCAAGATCGTCGCGACGCTCCGCTTCGACGTGAAGTTCGCCGAGGAGACCGGCGTGGCCAAGGCCATCAACGTGCAGCTCTGAGGAGGACTGAGCCATGACCGACACGCTGCTCGTTCGTCTGAAGCCCTACGACCCGCGCCGTGGCCACGTGCTGCGGCGCTACACCTACGCCGGCATCAAGTTCCAAGAAGAACGCGGCTGGTACCGCGTCGAGAGGCCGGTCGCCGAGTACCTGCGCGCCGTGCGCGAGGTGCCTTCCGATCGCTACGCGCCGCTCGCGTTCGACGTCTGCACCGAGGCCGAGGCCAAGGCGCTCGACGCCGGTGAGCAGGAGGTCGCGAAGGTGAAGAAGAGCGCGACGGACGACCTGAAGGTCGTGCCCGCCCGCGCGGCGGTGACCACCGAAGACCTGCCGCCGAAGCCCACCACTCCAACGCAGCCCGCGAAGGACGACGACGCGGGCAGCAAGCGCGGCAAGCGCGAGCGAGAGTGACGTGTACGCCTCGGTTGCCGACCTGCGCGCCGAAGGCGTGACGGCGGCCGAGGCGAGCGACGCCCGCCTCGAGCTGCTGCTCGCCGAAGCCTCGAGCCTCATTGACCGCGTGACGGGCTGGTTCTTCGAGCCGCGCCTGCTGACGCTGCATCTCTCCGGGCGCGGCGCCCCGAGCATCGAGCTGCCCGCGCCGCCGATCCGCGTCGACCGGCTCGTGCTCGGCAGCGCGGAGCTGTCGCTCGACCCGGGCGAGCTGCTCATCGTCGGCGCGCCCGTTCACCCCGGCTTCGATGGCCCGCGCTTCACGCGCCGCCACGGGCGCGTGTTCCCGCGCGGCCGCGGCAACGTGGTGGCCGAGGGGCTCTGGGGATTCACCGAGGAGGACGGCACGCCCACGGGGCGCACGCCGCCCGCGATCCGCCGCGCGACGATGCTCCTCGTCCTGCGCTCGATGGCGCCGCTCGCCGACGACGCCTCGTTCGAGGCCCGCAGCCGCTGGCGCATCATCGAGGAGCGGACGCGCGACCAGAGCTACCGGCTCGACCCCGCGAGGGCAGCGGCCGCTGCGAGCCTCACGGGCGACCCGGAGATCGACGCGCTCCTTGCGCTCTACGTGAGGCCCAGGCCGATCGGAGCGGCGTGATGCGCGGTCGCCTCATCTTCCCGTTCGTCGCGGAGCTGCATCGCCTCGACACGCAGGCGATGGCGCCCGACTACGACGAGGACTTCAAGGAGCCCGGCCTCATCGACTCCGACGACGACGGCGTCGGCGAGCCCTTTCGTCGCGAGCATCCGCCGGTGCGCGTCCCCTGCCAGGTGGAGCCGGAGGCTTTTGAAGCCTTGCGCATGGCGACGTCCGGGAACACGCCCAGGTCGAGCTTCGACTTGGTCTTCCACTTCAGGGATCTTGAGCGGCTCGGCCTCGTCGACGCCGCCTCGGGCGACGCCCTGATTCGCCCGAGCGACAGGCTGGGCGCGCTCTACGCGCGCGACGGCCAGCTCGTGCAGGCCGTGCGCACGCCTCCCGGTCTCTACGTGACCGAGGCGCGTCCCATCGGCTTCGGGCTCCACCGGCGTCGGCCCAGCCGCAACCTGCTGCTCGTCTCCTTCCAGGACCGCGCAGCCGCACGGAGTGGAACATGATGCGAGCCCTCATCTTC
>JALHPN010000007.1 GCA_022842465.1 Polyangiaceae bacterium
CCCGCACGGTCTCGCGGCGGCGTCCCTGCTCCTCGCCCTCGCCGCGCTCCGCCGGCGCACGCGCCGCGCCTGACCGGCGTCCGTCGCACGTTTGCGCCGGGCCGCGGGCCGGTCTACCGTTCCGCGCCATGAGCCCCTTACGCGAGATCTGGATCATCTTCCTGCGCGAGCTGCGGAGGAACTTCCGCAGCGTGAAGGGCCTCATCCTCCTCGCGATCACGGTGCTCGGCGGCGGGCTCGTCGCGTTCCTCCTCGCCGAGTCCGACGAGGTCCGGAAGGGCGAGATCGCGAAGCGGCTCGCGGAGCGCAACATCGAGAACATGTCCGTCGAGGACGCGCTCATCGAGACGAAGCGCCTCGGCCTCACCTGGTGGTTCGCGGACAAGGACACGGGCGCGCACGTCGCTCCGGCGCCGCTCCTCCTCGTCTTCCTCTTCACCGTGTCGCTCTGGCTCGTCCCTGCCGTCGTGCTCGTCCTCGGCTTCGACAGCGTGTCGGGCGACGTCCAACACCGCACCGTGCGCTACTGGGCGCTCCGCGCGCGGCGATGGTCGTTCGTGACGAGCAAGTTCCTCGGGCTCTGGGCGACGTGCTCCGTCGTCGCGCTCGCGATGCACCTCGTCATCTGGGCGATGATCGTCATCCGCGGCGAGGCGACCTTCGCGGCGACGCTCTCGTGGGGCTTCCGCTTCTGGCTGGCGTCGGTGCCCATCATCGGCGTCTGGTGCGCGAGCTCCGTCCTCGTGAGCGGGCTCTTCCGGACGCCCATCCTCTCGCTGCTCCTCAACGGCGGCGTGTTCTTCCTCTGGTGGCTCCTGCACGTGCCGGCGTGGTTCCGGACGTACTCGCACATCCCGGAGAACGCGGGCCTCGACTACGTGCCGACGCCCAGCAAGTGGCTCTTCATCTTCCCGAATTTCTACGATCGCTTCCTCCTGTCACCGCAAGTCTCGCAGGCCCTCATCGGCCTGACGGTGACGCTCGGCTTCGCGGCCGTGTGCGTGGCAGCGAGCTCGGTCCTCTTCGCGAAGCGAGATCTGTGATGAGCGAAGAGACCGCCCAGCTCGAGAAGTCGCCCCCGAACGAGGCCGCGCCGGCGGAAGCGCCCGCGGCCGCCGCGGAGCCCGAGAAGGCCGAGTCGCCGGCCGGCGGGAAGCGGAAGAAGAAGAGCGTCGAGGTCGCCGTACGGCTCAACGCGGTCACGAAGCGCTTCGGCGCGAAGACCGCGGTGGACGGCGTCAGCTTCAAGGTGAAGGCCGGCAGCGTCTACGGCCTCATCGGACCGAACGGCGCGGGCAAGACGACGACCTTCTCGATGCTGGCGGGCTTCCTCCAGCCGACCGCCGGCGCGCTCGAGATCCTCGGCTACCCGCCGTCTGCGGTCGACGAGCTCCGCTCGCGGGTCGGGGTCCTCCCGCAGGACGCCGTCCTCCCGCCGTCCGACAAGGTCGGCGAGTTCCTCGTCCACATGGCGCTCCTCCAGAACACGCCGAGCGATCTCGCCGAGCGCATGGCGCGCGAGGTCCTCGCCGAGGTGGAGGGCAAGGACTGGTGGAGCATGCGCTGCTCCGCCCTCTCGCACGGCATGGCGAAGCGCGTGCAGCTCGCGCAGGCGCTCCTCGGCGATCCGGAGGTCGTCCTCCTCGACGAGCCGACTGCCGGGCTCGATCCGCGCGTCGCGTACGAGGTTCGGCAGCTCATCAAGTCGCGGAAGGGGCGGTGCACGCTCATCGTCTCGAGCCACAACCTCCAGGAGCTCGAGGAGATCTGCGACGCGGCGTGCATCCTCGATCGCGGCCGCGTCGTCGCGTCCGGCTCGATCGCGGAGCTCACGGCCTCGAGCGAGGAGGTGCACGTGAAGCTCGCGCCCTCCAAGGATCCGCAGACGGGCGCCATGCGGGCGGCCTTCTCGCTCGTCCCGCTCGATGCGATCCGCGCGGTGCCGGGCGTCTCGCGCGTCGAGCTCGAGGACGAACGGAGCGAGCTCGTCGTCTACTTCGACCGGAAGACGACGGACGCGGAGTCCGTCATCAGCCATGTCCTCTGGGCGCTCCTGAACGCCCAGGTCCGCATCAGCGCCGTGTCGAAGGGCCGCGGGCTCGAGCAGCGCGTGATGGAGCTCACCTAGAGCTCACTTCGTCACGCAGCGGCAGAACGAGGCGACGCGGATCGCGCCGCAGACGAGCACCCGGGTCGGGCCGCAGGCGCTCGAGCGGCCTCGGCGCGACGACGAGACGGCGCGGGTACCGAGCTGTGCGCTCCCGAGTCCGAAGAAGCTCGCGATCGGCGTGTCCTCGTCGAACGTCGGGTTCTCGAGGTCCCTGGTCGGATCGGGCTCCGGCTCGGGCTCGGGCTCGGGGTTGGGCTCGGCCGCAGCCTCGGCCTGCGCCTCGGGCGGATCGGGGTCGACGTTGTCGTTCGGCGACGCGTCCTGCTCGGCGACCTGCTCCTCGACGGGCGCGCTCTCCGGATCCTCCGACGCCGCGACCCTGTCCTCCTCCCGCTCTTCCGGGGTCGGGAACGGATCGCCCTCCACGGGGCCGTTGGGCGGCCCGGGCGCGTCGCTCTGCGGCTCGCCCGGCTCCTCGGCCTCGTTGGGATCGAAGGCCGGCGGGTTCTCGTTGTCCTTCGGCGCATCGGCCTGCGGATCGGGGTTCTCGAGATCCCTCGTCGGATCGGGCTCCGGCTCCTTCGCCGGATCGGACGGCGGGTTCTCGAGGTCCTTCGTCGGGTCGGGCTCCGGCTCCTTGGCGGGGTCCTTCGCCGGCTCCGGCTCCTTCTTGTCCTCGGGGGGCGGGCTCTTCTCCTCTTCCTTCTTGTCGCCGTCCGTGAGCGCGTCCTTGCAGGCGCCGAAGGCCTCGTACGCCGAGCTCCCGCACTTCGTGACCGCGCCTCGGTTCTCCCAGACGCAGCGCCCGCCGCGTAGGAGCGCGCCGGCGGCCATCCCTGCTCCGCCGCCGATGCGCCCCGACCGCATGCCGCGCGCGACCTCGCCGACGCACTTCTTCACGACCGGCGCGCAGTCGTCGTACGCGCCCTTCGCGCTCGTCGCACACTCCGTCCCGCTCGAGTAGGCGACGGTCTTCGATCGGACCGCCTGCTTCTCGGCCCACTTCTCGAAGACGCGCGTGGCGCCGAAGAGGAACTTCACCTCGTTCGGCACGAAGCTGTCGCGGATGACGTTGCCCTTTCGATCGATCTGGAGGGCTCCCTTGCCCTTCACCATCTCGATCGACAGCGCCCACTTCCGCTTCACGGGCGACGCGTACCGGATGCGCATCCCGTTGACGGGCTTGCCGTCCTTGCCGAAGCCCATCACGACGACGTTCGTGCGTCCCTCGTAGATGCGCCACTTCGAGACGCCGCTCATCTTCTTCGTGATGGCGGAGGACTCCGCGCGCGCCGTGGCGCCCGGCTTCGTCGCCAGCGCCTTCGGCGGCGGGGGCGTGACGCAGCCGATCACGAGGCCCAGACATCCGACCATCGCGACCGATCCGAGGATGCTTCGCATGACGGACGTCCTTCGCATCCGCCGCGCCAGCGTCTTGCGCGCCGATGGCGCATGTGCGCCCCTGTACGGGAGGCCCCGGTTTCGACGGGAGAATTGCGTGTTGCTCCTCGTCGCCCGCGGCCGCCGCCGATCCAAGCCGTCGCTCGCCGGCGACACGCGCCGAAGGGCCCGGGGCGAGGCGACCTCGTCGGGGAAGGGATGTCCCGCACCTGCCCCCTCCCATCCTCGGGGGCGGCTGCCGCCGCCGTGCCGATCTGCGACCTCGGCACCGTGCCTTGACGCGGTCGGGCTCGACGAAGATAGTTCGCACGCTAACGTTTTCGTCACGAACGCCCAGGAGTGAACGTCATGGCCGAGCTTCGTTTCGAGGGTAGAGTCGCGATCGTCACCGGGGCCGGGAACGGTCTCGGCCGCTCCCATGCGCTCCTGCTCGCGTCGCGCGGGGCCAAGGTCGTCGTCAACGATCTCGGCGGCACCGCCACCGGCGGCGGACGCTCGAGCGCCGCGGCGGACGCGGTCGTCGCCGAGATCAAGGCCGCGGGGGGCGAGGCGATCGCGAACTACGACTCCGTCGAGGAGGGCGAGAAGATCGTCCAGGCCGCGCTCGACACGTGGAAGCGCGTCGACATCGTCGTGAACAACGCGGGCATCCTCCGGGACACGTCGTTCCGGAAGATGTCGATCGAGGACTGGGACCTCATCTACCGGGTCCACGTCGCGGGCAGCATGCGCGTCACGAAGGCCGCCTGGGAGCCGATGCTCGAGGCCGGCTACGGCCGCATCCTCTTCACCGCGAGCGCGGCCGGCATCTACGGCAACTTCGGCCAGGCGAACTACGCGATGGCGAAGCTCGGCCTGGTCGGCTTCTCGAACACGCTCGCGATCGAGGGCCTGAAGAAGAACGTGCGCGTGAACACGATCGCGCCGATCGCCGGCTCGCGTCTCACCGAGACCGTCCTCCCGAAGAACATCACCGACGCGCTGAAGCCCGAGTACGTCTCGCCGCTCGTGGCGTGGCTCGCGCACGAGAGCTGCGACGAGACGGGCGGCCTCTTCGAGGTCGGCGGCGGGCTCTACGCGAAGCTCCGCTGGGAGCGCACGGAGGGGAAGCTCTTCAAGCTCGGTCGCGCGATAAGCCCGGAGCAGATCGAGAAGAGCTGGAAGACGATCATCGACTTCGGGAAGGCCACGCACCCGTCGAACATCAACGACTCGATGTCCCCGATCCTCGGCAACCTCGAGTCGAAGGCGATGGGCGGGAACGAATTCATCGACGTCGACGCCGCCCTCGGCTTCGAGTTCACGCCCCAGACGTCGCGCTACGACGAGAAGGATCTCGCCCTCTATGCGCTCGGCGTCGGCGTCGGCGCGAACCCGACCGACGCGAAGGAGCTCCAGTACGTCTACGAGAACGCCTCGGACTTCAAGGCCCTCCCGACGTTCGGCGTCGTGCCCGCCCTCGGAGCCGTCTTCGAGATGTACAAGCGCGGCGAGAACGCGCCGGGGATGAGCTACGGGTTCGACCGCATCCTCCACGGCGAGCAGTACACGGAGCTCCGTCGTCCGCTCCCGCCGCACGCGAAGCTCACGCACAAGGGGAAGGTGAAGGAGATCTGGGACAAGGGCCGCGGCGCGGTCGTCGTCCTCGCCATCACCACGTACGACGAGGACGGGAACGAGCTCGTCTACAACGAGGTCTCCACCTTCGTCCGCGGTGCGGGCGGCTGGGGCGGCGAGCGCGGACCATCGACCGAGGTGAACCTCCCGCCGAACCGCGCGCCGGACGCGACGGTGGAGGAGAAAATCGGCGCCGGCCAGGCGCTCCTCTACCGGCTCTCCGGCGACATCAACCCGCTCCACGCCGACCCCGGCTTCGCGAAGGCGTTCGGCTTCGATCGGCCGATCCTCCACGGGCTCTGCACGTTCGGCTACGCGGGGCGTCACGTCATCCGAGCGTTCTCGAACGATGATCCGCGATTTTTCAAGAGCATCAAGGCGCGGTTCTCGGACAGCGTGTTCCCCGGCGAGACGCTCGTGACGGAGATGTGGAAGGAAGCGGACGGGAAGATCGTGTTCCGCTGCAAGGTGAAGGAGAGGGACAAGGTCGTCATCTCGAACGCCGCGATCGAGCTCTACAAGGAGATCCCGAAGGCGCCGGAGAAGAAGAAGGACGAGACGAAGAAGTCGGGCACGGGCACGGGCACGGGCGCGGCAGGAGAAGCGACGAGCGCGGAGGCGTTCGCGGTCATCCGGGATCACATCGAGCAGAACGGGGGGTTGGCCGCGGAGATCGGCAAGACGTTCCTCTTCCGGCTGTCGGGGCCCGACTCGGCGTGGATGGTCGACCTGAAGAACGGCAAGGGATCGGTGGTGCAGGCGACGGCGGACACGAAGGCGGACTGCCTGCTCGACCTCTCCGACGCGGACTTCCAGGCCATGGTGGCCGGCAAGGCCGACCCGATGAAGCTCTGGACCGACAAGAAGCTCAAGATCGGCGGGGACATCATGGCTTCGCAGAAGCTCATGTTCCTCCAGAAGATCGATCCGAAGCGCGGCGCCGAAGTCGTCGCGAAGCTGCGCGCGGCGGGCACGGGCACGGGCACGGGCACGGGCACGGGCACGGGGGAGGCGACGAGCGGGGAGGCCTTCGCCGTGATCCGCGACCACATCGCGCAGACCCCGGGGCTCGCGGGCGAGATCGGGAAGACCTTCCTCTTCCGGCTGTCGGGGCCCGACTCGGCGTG
This sequence comes from Polyangiaceae bacterium, assembly GCA_022842465.1. Classification (GTDB taxonomy): domain Bacteria; phylum Myxococcota_A; class Polyangia; order Polyangiales; family Polyangiaceae; genus Labilithrix. The sequence continues at coordinate 6,256 of JALHPN010000007.1, forward strand.
GATGGTGGACCTGAAGAACGGCAAGGGGGCCGTCGCCGAGGCGACCGCCGACGCGAAGGCCGACTGCACGCTCGACCTCTCGGACGCGGACTTCCAGGCCATGGTGGCCGGCAAGGCCGACCCGATGAAGCTCTGGACCGACAAGAAGCTCAAGATCGGCGGGGACATCATGGCTTCGCAGAAGCTCATGTTCCTCCAGAAGATCGACAGGAAGCGCGCAGCCGACGTCGTCGCAAAGCTGCGCGGGGCGGGCACGGGCACGGGCACGGGGGAGGCACCGGCGAAGACCTCGTCGAAGGCGCCTCGCGCGCCCGCGATCGTGAAGGCGCTCGGCGAGCGGCTGACGAATACGAAGGGCCTCGCGAAGGAGGTGTCTGCCGTCGTCGGCCTCGTCGTCACCGATCCCGACGCGACCTTCACCCTCGACCTCACCGGCGACGGCAAGGTGACGGAGGGAAAGCCCGCGAACGCCGCGGTGACCCTTACGCTCACCGACGACGACCTCGCTGCGCTCGCGAAGGGTGAGCCTCTCCGCACCCTCTACCAGCAGGGCCGCGTGCGCATCGACGGCGACGTCCGCGTCGCGCACAAGATCACGTTCTTCAAGGGACTCGTCTGAGCAGGAGCACCACCATGGGTCGTAAGGTGAATGTCATCGGCGTGGGCATGACGAAGTTCCAGAAGCCCGGCGCGTCCGACGAGTACAACGTCATGGCCGTGAAGGCCGCCAAGGCCGCGATGGAGGACGCGAACGTCCCCTGGAAGGAGGTCGAGGCCGCGTACGTCGGGTACGTCTACGGCGACTCGACCTGCGGTCAGCGCGCCGTCTACGAGCTCGGTCTCACCGGGATCCCCGTCTTCAACGTCAACAACAACTGCTCGACCGGCTCGACCGCGCTCATGCTCGCGAAGCAGGCGATCGAGGGCGGGATCGCCGAGTGCGTCATCGCGCTCGGCTTCGAGAAGATGGAGAAGGGCGCCCTCACCGCGAAGTGGTCGGACCGCGCGAACCCCCTCGAGTGGCAGGTCGACGTCATGAGCCGCGTGCAGGGCTTCACGTCGGCGCCGGGCGCGGCGCAGATGTTCGGGGGCGCGGGCCGCGAGTACCGGTGGAAGTACGGCACGAAGCGCGAGACGTTCGCGAAGATCAGCGAGAAAGCGCGCAAGCACGCGTCGCAGAACCCCTATGCTCTCTTCAACCAGGTGCTCTCCGTCGAGGAGATCCTCGCCTCCGACGAGGTCTTCGATCCGCTCACGCGCTACCAGTGCTGTCCGCCCACGTGCGGCGCCGCCGCGGCGATCCTCTGCTCCGACGAGTTCGCGAAGAAGCACGGCATCACGAAGCCGGTCTACATCGCGGCCCAGGCGATGACGACGGACTACGACTCCTCCTTCAAGGAGGACTCGATGATCAAGATGGTCGGCTACGACATGGCGAAGGCCTGCGCGAAGAAGGTCTACGACCAGGCGGGCCTCGGCCCCGAGGACGTGCAGGTCGTCGAGCTCCACGACTGCTTCACGGCGAACGAGCTCCTCACGTACGAGGCGATCGGCCTCGCGAAGGAGGGAGAGGCCGAGAAGTTCATCTGGGACGGCGACAACACGTACGGCGGCAAGTGGGTCACGAACCCTTCGGGCGGGCTCCTCTCGAAGGGCCATCCGCTCGGCGCGACAGGACTTGCACAATGCACGGAGCTCGTCTGGCAGCTCCGCGGCACCGCCGACAAGCGTCAGGTCCCGAACGCGAAGGTCGCCCTCCAGCACAACCTCGGGCTCGGCGGCGCCTGCGTCATGACGATGTACCGCGCGGACTGACCAGGAGTCGGTCGGGCGGGTTGCCGCGTCGCCCGATCCATCGGGGATGTCCCCCCCGCCTTCCCGAACCGAGACCTCGCATCGGGTGAGGTGGGGGCCGTTCCCAGCGGCACGCACGCAGTGTGGGTGGAACGCGGTCGCGCAAGTGCGCGAGAAGGAGTCAGGTCGCACCTTGGCACCCGCCCTGCTTGAAGTGGGGCATGGACCTGCACCTCCGGAGCACGCTGCGTCTCGGCCTGATCGCCTGTTTGACCACCCTCGTCGCCTGCGCGGCCGAGTCGGACGTGCCCGGCGGCGGCGACGAGAGCGGGGATCCGACGTCGACGTCGAGCAGCGGGAACCCGACGTCGTCGGGAGGTCCGACGGGCACGAACCCGGGGACGCCGGGCAGCTCGGGAGGGACCGCGGAGGCCCCGGCACCGGGCGATCCGACCCCGACCCCGACCCCCACTCCGCCTCCTACCCCGCCCGCGCTCTTCACGGGGACGGCGACGCCGGAGGGCTGCATCCAGAACGTCGCCCCCGGCGCGCGCGCGTACACGTGCGAGGGCCTGACGGTCGACGCGACGATCCCGACGATGACCCAGGTGTGCCCCGCCGCCGGCTGCGGACTCATCGTGCTGCTCCACGGCGACACGGGGACGGGCCCGCTCATGGACGCGCACGTCCGCCTCCGCGACCGCGCGGCCGCGAAGGGCTACATCGTCGTCGCGCCGACGGGCCCTGCCGTCGCCGTCCAGGGCTACCCCGGGAGCACGTGGGAGCCGGGCTCGGACGCGAAGGTCGTCGCGATCACCAGGCTGTTCGCAAAGGTCTTCAAGGCCGATCCGAAGCGCATCCACGCGACGGGCTTCTCGCGCGGCGGGAAGCTGACGTGGCGGCTCGCGTGCGATCAGTCGGAGCTCTTCGCGTCGGTCGCGCCGGGCGGCGCCGGGAACGCCGGCACGTGGCTGAAGATCAACCAGACCGAGCCGACGTGCTTCACGGCGGGCCGCTCGCCGACGCGCAAGCTCCCCATCCTCTTTCTCATGGGCCGCACCGACGTCCCGATCCCGTACAGCACGATGGTGTCCATCCGGAATGCCGCGATGGCGGACTACGGCATCGCGCAAGGCCAGGTCGACACGCTGACGAACACCCCGCAGGTGCTCCGGCAGCGCACGAACAAGCCCGGCGCCGGCCTCATCGAGTGGTTCGATCACACCTACGAGATCTCGACGACCAACCCGCTCTTCACGGGCGCCAAGGGGCACTGCATCCCCGGGAGCCCCGTCCCCGCGAACGCCGGCCAGTACACCCTCGCGTGCCTCGGACCGAACGCGTTCGACTGGGGCGCCGAGGTCCTCGCCTTCTTCGAGCGCACCCCGAAGCCGTGACGGGGGCCGCGGCGGCGGCACACATGACGCCGATGTCCGAGCCGTCGCCGCGCCGCAGACGTGGCCCGGCCCTGATTCTCGGGATATCCGCGGAGAAGAGCGGATGGCATGCTCGCTGCTACTCGCCCTCTCGTCCCCATGAGTCGCTTCCTTGCCGCCAGCATCGCCGCCGTCTCGCTCGCCGTCGTGACCGGATGCCCGGCCTCGCCGGACCCCGAGCGAGGCCCCACGGACCTCGACCCGCCCGCCGCAGGGCAGGGCTTCCAGCTCCGGACGGAGCTCTTCACGGTGAACCCCGGGGAGGAGGTCCAGGACTGCTACTTCTTCCGCGTCCGTGACCTCGCGAAGAACGCGGGCATGCCCGAGGACGAGGCGGTGAACCTGCACCGCGTGCAGCTCGCGCAGCGCGAGGGCTCGCACCACATGAACATCTTCCGTGTGAAGACGGTCGTGGGCCTCGACCCGACGAAGGGAGCCATCCAGCGCGCGAAGAACGGCGTCGGCGAGTGCTTCAAGAGCCCGAACTGGGCAGACTGGCCGCTCGTCGCGAACACGCAGCAGGACGGGCAGCTCGACTGGACGTTCCCCGAGGGCGTGGCGAACGTCTTCCAGCCCGACGAGTGGCTCATGCTGCAGACCCACTACGTGAACGCCGGCACGCAGAAGACGCCGGAGGGCGGCGAGGTCGTGGTGAACTTCCACTCCATCCCCAAGGAGCAGGTGAAGCACGAGATGGGGACGCTCTTCGCGACGAAGCAATCGATCCGCGTCTGCAAGTCGAACCCGACGCCGGAGTTCAGCGGCACCTGCCAGTTCAAGTCGAAGGAGCCCGTGAACATCATCGGCGCGAACGGGCATTTCCACTCGCGCGGCACGAACTTCGACATGTTCTCGTGGGACGGAACGTCGATCGCGAAGCCGGCGCCCTCGTCGCGGTTCTACTCGTCGCAGACGTGGGACGAGCCGCCGATGCTCCGCTCGCCCGATCTCGATCTGAAGGTGCAGCCGGGCGGCGGCGTCTACTTCTCGTGCGGCTACCAGTGGCGTCCGCCGGCCGACGAGGTCGGCTGCGCCGGGCTCGACGCCGCGGACAAGAGCGCGGACAAGGACTGCTGCTACACGTTCGGCCCCATCGTGGAGAAGAACGAGCACTGCAACATCTTCGTCTACTACTGGCCGAAGACGGACGACATCTTCTGCAACTGATGCGCGCGCCGCTTCTAGGGGCCCTGCTCTCCGCCCTCGCGATCGCCGCCGCGTCGGCGTGTGACGGCGATCCGCCTGCGAACGCGGACGGAGGGAGCGACGCGTCGGACGATGCGCTCGGCTCCGTGTGCCCCACCGGCTATCTCGGCGACCCGGCGGCGCCGGCCGAGATCGAGCTCCGCGCCCTGAAGCCGGACGGGAGCGACGTGGCGATCGCCGAAGGGGCGGATCTCGCGGTGATCTTCCCGCCGCAGGGCGGACGCGTGGCCTTCGTCGGCGTCCGCGCGCGGAACGTCGACGGTTGCGGGATGCAGGTGATCGGCGCGCTGCGCGATCCGATCTCGAAGCAGATCCGGCTCGACGGGCGCACCGTGAACCTGAGGCGTGAGCCGGACGGCTCGGGCGTGACGGGCAAGGGCGTGGCGACCGATCTCGAGAGCGCCGACGACATCGGCAACTACTCGAACGTCCCCCTGTGCCCGAACCAGTGGGCCGAGCAGGACGTGTTCGACCAGCCCTTCGAGCTCGAGGTGCAGATCCAGGATCGGCGCGGCAAGACCGCGAGCGCGAAGGTCCGCGTCGTCCCGCGCTGCGCGGAGCCGGGCTCGAAGCTCGCGTCGTGCCGGTGCCTCTGCAAGAAGGGCTACGTTCTCGGCGAGACATGCGGCGAGGACGCGGGGACCGGGGGAACATGAAGCGCACCTGGCTGGGTCTCGCGGCGGCGCTCCTCGTCGGCTGTCCGGGCGAGGAGCCGATCGAGCCCGCGCCCGACGGGGGGACGGTCGACGCCGGTCCCCCGGCGTGGAGCATCGTCGCGGAGGACACCGAGGGCGCGCTCCTCTCCGTGTGGGGCACGTCCGCGTCCGACGTCTGGGCGGTCGGCGGCGCGCTCGGCAACGGCGGTCCGCCGCTCGTCGTCCGCTGGAACGGGAGCGCGCTCGCGAAGGTCGAGACGACCGGCACCGAGACGTACTGGTGGGTCCACGGCACGAGCCCGACGGACGTCTGGCTCGTCGGCGAGAGAGGGCGCATTTCGCACTGGAACGGGACGAAGCTCGAGGAGCGCACGTCCGGGACGACCGCGACGCTCTTCGGCGTCTTCGCCTTCGCGCCCGACGACGCGTGGGCCGTAGGCGGGACGCCGGACGATCCCTCCGCGTCGAACGACGTCCTCCTCCACTGGGACGGCACGGCGTGGAAGACCGAGGCCGTCCCCGAGCCGAAGAAGCTCGCCTTCTTCAAGGTCTGGGGCGCGAGCCCGGACGATCTCTGGGTCGTCGGGGAAGCCGGCGTGATCTGGCATCGCGTGCAAGGCACATGGACGCGAGAGGGCGAGGGCGTCGCTAGTGGACGCCTCACCACCGTGGCGGGGTGTGGACCGAACGAGGTCTACGCCGTCGGCGGACGTGATCTGCTCGCGTGGAAGGGCGCCTCGTGGGCGCGCGTCGACACGCCGCTACTCAACGACGTGAACGGCGTCGCGTGCGCGCCGGAGAGGCTTCGCGACACCCCCTCCGCCTCGCGCGTGGTGGTCGTCGGCGGCGGCAGCTTGAAGCTCCGGCTCGTCGACGGCGCGTGGAAGAGCGACTTCGGGACCCCGCCACTCGCGGATCTCCACGGCGCGTGGGTCGACGACACCGGCGCGCTCTGGGGCGTGGGCGGGGCCTTCGCCTCGGCCGCGCGACCGGGCGCGAAGAGGCCCGGCGTCCTCGCGCGCTTTCGCTGAGGGCGTCAGGGGCACTCCGAGGGGCAGCTCGCCTTGATGCACTGCGAGAGGTCCTCCAGGTAGACCGTGTTCGCGAACAGGCTGTCGCAACCCTGGCCTCTGCTGCAGCGATCGAGGGTCGAGAGCCGTTCCTTGCACCCGAAGCTTCCGCAGCACTCGTCGACGACCGCCTGACAGGCGCGCGCGATGCACGTCCCGCACGTCGTCGTCGTGTCGCCCTCGAAGCGGCAGCGCGTCCCGTAGTCCGTCGGCGGACAGCCGACGGCCGCGAGGGCGACGGCCATCATGGCGAGGAGCGAGAGGAGGCGCCGCACGGGGCGCGGAGCCTAGCGCATCGTGCTATGAGGCGCGCGTGGAAGCGCGGGGGCTCCTGCCGGTGATCGCAGCGTCGCTCGTGGCGACGTCCGTCGCGCACGCGCAGGGCACGTCGACCTCGCAGCAGCTCCTCGCGGAGTCCTTGTTCGATCAGGGGCGCGTCCTCATGGAGCAGGGGAAGTACCCCGAGGCGTGCGCGAAGTTCGCGGAGAGCCAGCGGCTCGACCCGGGCGGCGGTACGCTCATGAACCTCGCCGTCTGCCACGAGAAGGAAGGGCGCCTCGGCACCGCGTACGTCGAGCTGAGCGCCGCCCTCGCGCAGGCGACGCGGGAAGGACGAAAGGATCGCGAGGCCCTCGCGCGCGAGCACCTCGCGGCGATCACGCCGAAGCTCCCGCGCCTCGGCGTCACCGTGCAGCAGGACGAGCCCGATCTCGAGGTGCTCGTCGACGGCGCCGTCCTCAGGCGCCCGGCGTGGGGCGTCGCGTCCGTCGTCGATCCGGGCACGCACGTCGTCGAGGCGACCGCGCCCGGAAAGGTGACGTTCTCCGTGCAGATCCCCGTCGGCGCGGGCGAGAAGCGGATCGTCGAGATCCCTCCCCTTCGCAGCGGCGCCGGTGTGCCGGTGGTCTCGGCCGGGCTGCCGCCGGCGCCGTCGTCCGACGAGCCCCCTCCGCGGAGCTCGGGCTCGAGCACGGGGCGCACCGTCGCCGCGTTCGCCGCCGGGCTGGGCTTCACCGTCGCCGGCATCGCCGCGAGCGTGTGGCTCCCCTTCACGATCTCCCGCCGCGCGTCGTGCGAGGACGAGAGGCGGTTCTGCTCCGAGAGCGGTCTCGACGCGCTCGCGTGGGAGCAGCGGATGTTCTGGACGGCGGCCGTGAGCGCCGCGGTCGGCACCGCGGGTCTCGTCACGTTCCTCGTCTTGCCCTCCGGGACGCGCGTCGCGGCGACGCCGACCGCGGGCGGCGGAGCCTTGTCCCTCGGCGGCGTGTTCTGATCAGAGCTTCAGCGCCTTCGCGTCAGCGTTCTCGGGGTCGAGCTCGAGCGCCTTGTCGCGCGCCTTCGTCGCCTCCGCCTTCTTGCCGAGCGCGGCGTGCGAGGCGGCGAGGAGAGCGTGCACCGAGGCGGCCTCCTTCCCCTTCATCCCCGCCGCGAGCGCGGAGTCGAGCTCGTAGACCGCGCGATCGTGCGCGCCCGTCGCTGCGAGCGCGCGCGCATAGAGCACGTGCGTCGGCCCCCCGAGGAGGTCGACGAAGACGGCGCCTTCGCCGACGCGCCGCGCCTCGTCCCACTGCTTCGCCTTCACGAGCTTCTCGAGGAGCATGCGCCAGGCCTTTCCGTCGTGCTGCTCGAGCGCGGTCAGCTTGCGGAGCGCGTCGAGCGCGTCCGCCTCGCGCTTCTCCTCGTTCGCGAGGTCGTAGAGCCCCTTCAGCGGCTCCGACTGGCTCGGGTCCCAGCGGTAGGCGGCCTCGAGGTGGTAGCGCATCCGGGCCTTGTCTTCCTTTGCCTCGGCGAGATCGGCGAGGAGCGAGTGCACGACGTAGCCGTCCTTGCCCGCCGCGCGCATCGCCTCGAGGTGGGCGGCGGCCCCCGCGAAGTCCTTCTGCGAGGCGGCGAGCTTCGCCGCGACGAAGCGCGCGTCCCCGCTCTTCGGATCGAGGGCGAGGGCGGCGTCGATCACCTTCTTCGCCTCTTGCCCCTTTCGCGTGGCGAGGAGCGAGAGCGCGAGGTCCACCTGGGCGTCCGCGTCCTTCGGCTTCGCCTCCGCCTCCTTCTTGGTCTCCTCGAGGGGCTTGGGCTTCCTGGTGAAGACGTACTGGTTCTCGTAGCGCTTCAAGCGGCCGAGCGCCCAGGCGCGGAAGCCCTTGTCGTAGTCCTCGGGCGAGACGCCGAACGCCCCCTTGATGACGTCGGGGGTCTTCTTCCCCGCTCCCCAGAGCTTCAGCGCCTCGACGACGCGGTTCATGCCGAAGCGCTCCACCGTCCAGACGAGCATCTGGCTCGAGGCGTAGTAGGCGACGGTCATGTCGCTCGCGTCGTTCGCATGGGTGAAGGCGCGGTTCATGTCGACGGCGCCGGGGAGCTTGTTCGAGACGAGCGCCTGGTAGAGCTCGGGGTCGAGCTCGCGCGACCACTCGGGCCTCCGCGCGATGGTCTCGTACTCGGAGAGGCCTTCGGTGAACCAGCGCGGCACATGGTTCTTGGACAGCTGGATCGCGAAGACGTGCCCGAGCTCGTGCCAGAGCACGTTCCCCCAGTTGAACGGCTCCGCCTTCGGGCTGATCGCCGCGACGACGCGGCCGAAGCAGACGCCCTGGATCCCGATGTTGGGGAGGCCGCTCGTGCGCACGCTGAACTGCTCGCGCGAGCCGTAGAGCTCCACCTGGACGGGGACGGTCGGCACGAAGCCGTAGCGCGCCTTCATCGAGCCCCACGCCTCGCCGAGCATGCGCGGGATGTAACGTTCCATCACCGCGCGCTCGTCCTTCGCGTAGCGGACGTTGAACACGCCGTCCCGGACCAGGTCGTACTGGTTCGGGATCTGCTGCTCGTACATGTTGAGCGTGTTGTAGACGCGGACGTTGAACTTGTCCTTCGTCCACCCCTTCTTCAGCGCCTCGAGGCCCTTGTCCTCGTCGCCTCCCCTCATCATCGTGAGCCCGAGCTGCGCCCAGGCCTTCGCGTCGTCGGGGTCGAGCTTCGTCGCCTCCCTCATCATCGCGACGATGTCGTCGTAGCGGTGCTCCCACTCCGCGTACTCGCCGATGATCGAGTACATCTCGGAGTATTGCGGGTTCAAGGCGAGGACCTTCGCCTTCGCCGCCTCGAAGCCCTTCGGATCGTCGTCGAGGAAGCGCGCTGCGGCCCGGAGACTGAGGAGCTCGAGGTGGCCCGGGTGGACCGCGAGGCCATCGCCGATCGCCTTCTCGGCGCCGGCGATGTCCATGTCCCGGAGCGCGATCCCGGCGCGCACGGCGAAGGCGCCCGTGTGCTTCGGGTTCACGGCGAGCGCCTCCTTGACGAGCTTCTCGGCGTCGCCGAAATCGAGGGTCTGGTCGAGCTTCACCCGCGCCATCGTCACGAGCGCCTCGGCGCGCTTCGGCGCGAGCGCGAGGGCCTCCTTCGTGACCTCCTCGGCGTGCCCCGGATCGTATTTGTCGAGGAACAGCTCTGCGCGCCAGAGCAGCGTCTCGACGCGCTTCTTGTCCGCGCGCTCGCTCTCGTTGAAGGCCTGGTTCGCGTCCTTCGCGCTCCGGAGGAGGTAGGCGGCGCGCCCGACGAGCGCGTTGCCCTCGGCGTCGTTCTTCGTGATGGAGTCGTCGTTGTAGTCCTCGAGGATCTTCTTGAGCGGCTCGTCCGCGTCGTCGCGCTTGCCGACCGAGATGAGCGCCTCTCCGAGGAGGAGGCGCACGCGGCGAACGTCGGCGCCCTTGCCGCTCTTGTGCGTCTCGAGGAGCTTGATCGCGTCCTTCGTCCGCCCCTGCGCGAGGAGCGCCTCGGCGCGGAGGGCGGCGGCGCGGGTCTTCAGCGCGGCGCTCGCCTCGGCGGCGGTCGCGAAGCGCTCCACGTCGGCGAACTTGCCCTGCTCGAGCGCCGCCCGTCCGAGCGCGAGCTTCGCCTCCCCTTCGTCCGCGCCCTTCACCTGTGCGAGCGCCGCCTCGGCCTTCGCGTAGTCGCTCGCGGCGAGCGCGGTGAGCCCGTCGCCCAGGGGCCCGCTCCGCGTGCCGGCCGCCGCCGCGGGCCCGGGGCTCTTCGGCTGCGCGTCGACGACGGACGCGCCGAGGAGGAGGGCGAGGAGAGCCGTGACCGCGGGAGCGACGGGCCTGAGCATCCCCGAGAGGGTAGTCGAAATCCGGCCGCGGTTCCTGCGCCTCTACGGCGTGTACCGCGTGATCTCGAGCGTGTCGGCCGCCGACACGCCGGCGACGAGGACCGCGCCGTCGGTCGTGCTCGTGACGAGGAGCGGACGGTCCGTGAGCCCCGGGATCTTCGCGCGGCCGGCGTCGCCGTAGGCCGCGTCGAGCGTCCCCTCGGAGGTCACGCGCACGAGCCCGGTCGACGTCGCGACGACGAGACGCTGGCCCGCGACCCCGACCGCGTCCCAGGCGAAGCCCTGTCCGCCGTGACGTACGGTCCCCCCGATGCCGAAGGAGGGATCGAGCGCCAAGGGCGCGCTCCTCTTCTCGAAGCGCGCGACGGTGAGCTCGGGTCCGACGGCGAGGTAGGGCTGGCCTTCGTCGTCGAGGGCGAGGCCGAAGCGGTCGCGCGGGCCGAGCGACGTCTCCATGTCGGCGATTCCGGGGTAGGTCCACTGGATGGCGCCGTCGCCCAGTCGGCCGATCATGACGCTCGGCGTCGCCTTCCACCCGTCGATCATCCCGGCGACGAGCGTCGTGTCGCCGTCACGGAGGAGACGACGCACGCGGAAGTGACGGACCGCGGGCGTCGAGACCGTCCCCAGCACGAGGCCGCCCCGCGCGACGCGCGCGATCGCGAGCTCGGAGACGCCGTCGGTCTTGTCCGCCGCCACGACGTAGGTCCCCTCGGGCTCCGTCGCGACGACGAGCGCCGCGAACGGGAGCGGAACGGTCTCGAACAGGATCGCGGGGGACGTGGCGACGAGCCGGGACACGTACGCGAGGCCTAGGCCGACGGGTACCTCGACGGCGCCGAGCTTCCCGCCCCGGTGCACGACCACGAGGTCGCCGTCGTCGGTGCGCGCGCACGACTCGAGGCCGACGAGGCGGGCGAGGAAGCCGCGACGCGACTCGAAGGGAACGGCGGGGAGTCGCTCGTCGAGGCTTCCGCGCGGATCGAGCTGGAAGAGCTCGCGCGGCACGCTGCTGTCGACGTCTGCCCTCCGTCCCGCGGCCCAGACCTCGCCGCCGGCGCCGACGACCAGGCACACGGGGATGGCGCCGACGTTCGGGATGGACGCCGAGCCGGTGCCGGCGAAGCTCGTGTCGATGCGACCCGCCGTCGACGGCTTCGACGGGGCGTCGAGCTTCCCCGCCTTGGGCGTCTTCTCGGGCCCGAGATCGGTGCCGTCCGGGAAGTTCGAAGGCGACGGTTCGCCGTCGCTCGTGACGCGCCCGCCGCATCCGACGGCGAGCGCGACGAGCGCCGCGGCAAGAGACCCGGAGCGAGAAACCGGGAGCATGGAATGAAGCCTACGGGGCGGCGAGGGGGGACTGCACGGCCTAATTTCGACCGTGGTCTTTCTCGACGATCGCGAGGCCTCTCTCGCCTTCGTCTCCCCCCTCGCGCCCTACAGCCCGCTACAGCGTGAGCATCATCTCGAGGGCGTCCTCGCCGTCGTCGTAATACCGCTTACGGACTCCGAGATCTTCGAAGCGGAGCGCACGGTAGAGCCCGATCGCGGGCGCGTTGCCGACACGCACTTCCAGGAGCACCTTCGCCGCGGCATGGGCGCGCGCATAGGCGAGGAGATCGTCGAGGAGGAGGCGACCGAGCCCGCGCCGCCGGTGCGCCGACGCGACCGCGACGTTGAGGAGGTGGATCTCGTCGACGACGTGCCAGAAGAGCGCGTAGCCGAGCACCTCGCCGTCCGCCCCGGAGCGCGCGACCCGGAGACGCGCCCACGGCCGCACGAGCTCCTCGCGGAGCTGCTCCGAGCGCGGTGTCGCGCGCGCGAGCTCGCCTTGCGTGAACGCCTCGGCGTCGATGCGCGCCGCGCCCTCGAGGTCGTCCTCGCGCATCGTCTCGACGACGACGCCGCTCATGATGCGGGCGGGAGCGAGGGCGGACGCGACGGACGGGACGGGACCTCCGAGATGCGTCCCTCCGGCACGCGGGCGAGCGCGCGCGCGCGCGGGACGAGCGCGTGCGGATCGAGCGCGAGTCGGATCGATCCGTCACCGCGGACGACCGCGCCGGCGAACGGGCCCAGGCCCCAGAGGAGCGGCGAGAGCGCGCGGACGAGGACCTCCTCGGTGCGGAGCACCTCGTCGACGCCGACGGTGATGCGGTCGTCCCCGAGATCGATCTCGACGGCGTATGCGGCGCGCGGCATCGACCGCGGCTCGAGGCACGCGGCCAGGTGCGGGATGCGATCGGCCTCGGGCCCCTCGTTCACGCTCACGCGGACCGCGTTCGCGACCGGGATCGCGTGCTCGAGACCGCCGGCCTTCACCCAGAGGACTTTGCCGAGGCCCGTCTCGATCGGCACCTCCACGCGCGCCTCGAAGCCTTCGCCGCGCTTGCTCGAGAGGCGGATCGTCCCGCCGAGCTTCTGGACCGCGGCGAGGGCGATGTCGAGGCCGATGCCGCGTCCGGCGAGGAGGTCCGGGCTCTGCGCGCGGGTGGAGAAGCCCGGGAGGAAGAGGAGCTCGAGGAGCGTCTGGTCGTCGGCGGCGTCGGCGAGCACGTCGGTGACGACGCCGGCCTCGACCGCGCCGGAGCGCACCTTCACGACGTCGACCCCTGCCCCGTCGTCGGCGACGGTGACGACGAGCCTCCCGCCGCGACGGCTCGCTCCGATCGAGAGCGTCGCCGCGCGGCTCTTGCCGAGGGCTTCGCGCTCCTCCGGCGACTCGATGCCGTGCGCGACCGCATTACGTGCAAGCTGCAAACATGGCTCCACGATCTGCTCGGCGAGCCGTCGATCGATCATCTCGTCGGCGCCGGTGATCCGGATGACGACCTCGCACCCTTTGCGGCGCGCCTCCGCGAGCGCGGCGCCGGAGATGCGACCGAACATGCCCCGCACGGGCGTCTGGCGCATCGCGGAGAGGAGACGCTTCACGGCGGAGGTGTCGTCGCGGAGCGCCGTGTCCGTGTCGCGCATCTGCTCCGCCACGCGGTCGAGCTCGTCGCCGAAGCCAGCGAGGACCTGCGCGGCGCGCTCGACCCGACGGATCGCGGCAGCGGGAGCGCCCCAGGGACGCGGCGGGCCGATGAGGCGAAGCGCCTCGGCGAGCTCGGTGCGGAGCTTCCTGAGCTCGCGAGCCTGGCTCGTCGCGCGCTCGAAGCGCGCCGACACGCGCTCCCGTGACGCGGCGATCCCCCCGACGTGATCGAGGAGCCGATCGACCGACTGCGCCGAGACGCGGATCGTCGCATCGGTCGTCTCCGTGCCGCGCTCCTCGTCCGCCCAGGTGGGTGGCCGTGGCGGCCGCAGCGAGGTGCGCGCGCGCGGCAAGAGCCCTCGCAGCGTGGCAAGGGCCGCCTCGGGGTCCTCGAGGAGGCCGCCCAGCACGGCGCGGTACCGGGCGACTTCCTGGAGGACCTGGACGGCGCGCTCGCGTGACGCGCCGCCGCCGCGAATGCGCTCCTCGAGGCCGTGGCAGAACCACGCCATCGGCTCGTCGCCCGCGGCGCTCGCCGCGCCCTTCATCGTGTGGACGTGACGATAGACGTCGCCGGCGGCCTCGGGCTCGTCCCTCGTCCAGCCGAGCGCCTCGTCGATGTGCGCGAGCCGATCGGAGATCTCGGAGACGTACTGCGAGCGGAGCAGGGGATCGATCGGGCGCGGCGAAAGATCGGACGGCGGCTCGGGCCACCCGCCCGCGATCGCGGGCTCACCGGCGACGAGGCGCCTCACCGCGGTCGTGATCGTCTCGATCGCCTCGTCCCGCGCGTCGGGCGCTCCGTCCCGGACGCGCCGCTCGAGGCGCGCCATCGCCGCCGCGAGCTCCGGCTCTCCGGCGAGACCGGCCGAGCCCTTGAGCGCGTGGAGCGCGCGGCGCATGCCGTCGAGAGACGCGGCGTCGCTCTTGCCCGATCCCTCCTCGAGGGCGCGCCGATGCCGCTCGAGCTCCTGCACGAGCAGCTTGGTGAGCTCGGGATCGCGCGACACCGCCCCTCCTCAGCCGCCGTCGTCGCCTTCGAGGAGACGCTCGAGAGGCTCGAGCACGGGACGGAGCGCCGTCGCGAGGACGGCGTGCGGCACCTTCCCCGTGGTGCGGGCGAGCGCCTCGACGAGCGCACGCGCGTGCTCGGAGGCCTCCGCGATCGCGCGCGCGATCTCGGGGTCGCTCCCCATCGTCTTCTCGAGCTTCTCGCGGATGGCCGCGAGCGCGCGCTCGGCGTCGGCCGCCGAGGCCGAGGCGCGAGAGGCCTCCTGCGCGACCTCGGACGCCGCGTCGCGCGCGCGGTCGAGGCTGGTGTTGACCTGCGTGAGCTCCGCGCCGATCTCGCTCAGCGCGGCGCCGAGCTCGCGCGAAGCCTCGGACCCTCGCGAGGCCTGCGCGCGCACCTCGTCGGCGACGCGCCCGAGCGCGAGGCCCCCGCCCTCGCCGATCCGGGCTGCCTCGAGGCCGGCGTTCAGCGCGACGAGCTCCAGGCGACCGAAGGAGTCGACCAGGCGGTTGAAGGTGGCGCCGAGATCGCTCGCGCGCGCGCTCACGGCTCGGGCACGGTCCGCGAGCGCGTCGACCGTGCCGCGCTGCTTCGCGATGTGCGAGACGATGCGCTGCGCAGCGTCCCCCGTCTCCCGCACGGACGTGCCCGCGCGCTCGTGCGCGGCCCAGAGCGCGCCCTCCTCGGCCGGCGAGCGCGGGGTGACGCCCGCGGCGCGCGACCCACGACGGAGGAGCCGGAAGAGACGTCGCTTCGAATCGGGCGGGCCCATCGGATCGCCCGAGGCTACCTCAGCGCGGGCGGCGTCGCGAACCGTTCCCCGCAGACCTTCGCGACCAGCATGCTCACGTCGAAGAGGCGCGCGGTGCGTCCCTCGTGCAGGACGGATTCGCCGTGGACCGACTCGTCGGCTGCCGTCGGGAAACGGCCGGTCGCCTCGATCAGGAGGCCGACGAGGCCGACCTTCTCCCCGAGGTAGCTGCAGACGAGCATGCAGCCGCGGCCCCCGCCCACGGCGACGACCGGAATCGCCTCCCCGGCGTGCACCGCGACGCCGAAGAGCTCGCCCGGGGCCCCGGGGACGCGCGCGACCTCGGGCACGGGCACGACCTCGGACGCGACGCTGGCGGGGAGGAACCAGAGGTCCTCGCCCGTCGTCCGGAACACGACACCGCCGGTCGTCATCACGCGATCACGCCGCGCGGCGCCGGAGCACGCGCGCCTCGAGGAACTGCACGAGGATGCGGCAGGCGTCGAAGCTCGACATGTGGCTGTCCGCCACGATCTTCCGGACGCTGCGCTCGCCGTCCACGAGATCCAGGATCGTCCTCTCGCGGGCGGGGAGCGCCGTCGGATCGAGCGTCGCGAGGACCGCGTCGTCCTTGACGATCACCTCGTCGAAGCTCGCGATCGTGCGCTCGAGCACGCGCCACTCGTCGACGCGGCGGAAGCCTTCCATCACGACGGAGGCGACCGGGAGTCCGAGCCGGGCGCTGTCGGCGAGCGCGCTCGGAGGCGACGTCCAGAGCTCGAAGCGCCCCTTGGGCCAGCGGAGGACGTCGTAGAGCAGCTCGCTCGACTGCCGAGCGAGCGCGGCGTCGAGCTCGGCCTGCGTGATCTTCCCGGCCTCGCGCAGCATCGTCCCGAGCGGACGCGCGCGCGGGAGCGTCGGGACGTCCGAGGATAGGTTCGACGGGAGCGGCGGCGCGGCGAGCGTGCGATCGGAGGAGGGCGGGCGCGACGCCTCGTACGCGGCGGCGAGCTGGCTCACGTCGGCGATGATCGTGGGCGACGACGCGTCGTCGGGGAGGTTGTCGCTCGGGAGGGTCGGCCTCGCGCCCGGGTCGAGGCGCACCGTGTCCGGTCCCTTCGACTCGATCCGGATGCTCACGCGAGACGGCGGCTGCGGTTCGTCCTTCTGGAGGAGGCCGTCGATCTCCTCGGGGGTGAGGATGCCCTCCTCGACGAAGTAGCGGCCGAGCCGGAACTCGTCGCTCGCGCCCGTCGACTGGACGAGGTCGATGAGCCCCTTCCGGAACGTGGTCGACACCTCGAGCCCGGCGTGGGTGCACACGAGGACGCCCGTCTGGTTCTCGACCGCGAGGAGCTGGAGGACGGCGCCGACGGGGATGGTCGCGAGGTCCCCCGTGAGGACGGGGGCGTGCTCGCCGTCCCGCGCGAGCTCGCGGAGCACCTCCGTCATCTCGACGAGGGCCTCGCCCGAGAGCCGCTCCACGAGCGCACCGACGAGGTCTCTGCCCTTCGCGCCCGGGCGCTTCGTCGTGACCTCGGCGGCGATCTCGGCGAGGCGCGTCGCGATGACCTGCGCGATTTGCGTGCGCTTCGTCTCGACCTCGGCGGACGGCGGACGGAAATCCATGCCTCGCTGGGAGGGCTTCACGAGCTCGAGGGCCTCGGCTTCCTCTTCCGGATCGAGCTCGGGTAGGCGCGCGGAGCTGACGAACCCCGTCGAGATGCGGCGGAGGGCGTTCTCCACGACGGCGACGAGGGCCTGGGCGTCGAAGGGCTTCGTGATCGCGTCGATCGCCCCCGTCTGCTGGACGAACTGGTCGCGGATGCGATCGCCCTTCGCGCTCATGAGGACGACGGGGAGGTTCGCGAGCTCGGCGTGGTCCCGCAGCGCGCGGCAGAACTGGAACCCGTTCATCCGCGGCATCACGAAGTCGACGAGGACGAGGTCGGCCTTGACCTCGCCTCCGAGGAGCGCGTCGAGCGCGTCCTGGCCGTCCGTCGCCTGGGCGGACTCGTAGCCGTGGCGCTCGAGGATCATCGAGACCACTCGCCGGATCGTCGGGCTGTCGTCCACGACGAGGATGCGGGTCGCCATCAGCCCGCGGACGTTACCACCGCGACAGGCCCCTCGGAAACGTCGTAGAGTCGGGGGGCCTTGAGGACACTCATCCGAGGAGGCACCGTCGTCACCTGCGACCCTTCGGGCGCCACCTTCGAGGGGGATGTCCTCGTCGAAGACGGCCGGATCGTCGCCGTAGGCCCCGTGGCGGCCGTGCTCGAGAAGGCCCCCGCGGCCCGCCTGCCCGGCCTCACCCGGGTCATCGACGCGCGCGGCTGCGCCGTGGTGCCGGGGCTCGTCCAGGCTCACGTCCACCTCTGCCAGGTGCTCTTCCGGGGGATGGCGGACGATCTGCCGCTCCTCGACTGGCTCCGCGAGCGGATCTGGCCGCTCGAGGCCGCTCACGACGAGCGCTCCCTCGCCGCGAGCGCGGAGCTCGGTCTCCTCGAGATGATGCTCGCGGGGACGACGACGATCCTCGACATGGGCACCGTCCACCACTACGGCGCCGTGTTCGACGCGTGCGCGCGGGCGGGGATCCGCGTCTTCGGCGGCAAGACGATGATGGACGCGGGCGACGGCGTCCCGCGAGGCCTCCGCGAGTCGACCCGCGGCAGCCTGAAGGAGAGCGACGCGCTCCGCGAGACGTGGAGCGGGAAGGCCGGCGGACGCCTCCGCTACGCGTACGCGCCGCGCTTCATCCTCTCGTGCACCGAGGCCTTGTTCCGAGGGACGGTCGAGCGCTCGAAGAGCTCGGGGGCGCTCCTCCACTCGCACGTGGCCGAGCACCCCGACGAGCGCGCGGCGGTGAAGAAGGCGCTCGGCGACGACGACGTCGCCGTGCTGCGGAAGTACGGCTTCGCGGGGCCGAAGACGCTCCTCGCGCACGGCGTCCAGCTCCGGGACGACGAGGCGAAGGCGGTCGCGCGCGACGGGACGCGGATCGTCCACTGCCCGAGCGCGAACCTGAAGCTCGGCTCGGGCATCGCGCGCGTCGCGGACCTCGACGCGAAGGGCGTCCAGCTCGCGCTCGGCGCGGACGGCGCGCCCTGCAACAACAACCTCGATCCCTGGATCGAGCTCCGCCATGCGGCCCTCCTCGCCAAGGCGCGCACGAGCACGACGGCGCTCCCTGCCGCCCGCGCCTTCCGCCTCGCCACGATCGACGGCGCGCGCGCCCTCGGGATCGACGATCAGGTCGGATCGCTCGAGGTCGGCAAGCGCGGCGACGTCGTCGTCGTCCGCATCGACGGCCCCCACGTCGAGCCGGGCGGCGACGTGATGTCCCGCCTCGTCTACGCCTGCACTTCGCGCGACGTCGAGCACGTCCTCGTCGACGGCGAGCTCGTGGTCTCGTCCGGCGAGCACCGCCGCCTCGATCGCGAGACGGTGCTCACGCGCGCGCGGAAGCAGGCCCGCGCGCTCTCGGCGCGCGCGGGCCTCAGGGGCTAGGCGGGATCGACGCAGACCGTGCCCCCGCCGGCAGGTGTCGCCTGCCGTGTCCACCTGTCCTGCGGCGGGGACGGGCGCGGAGCGCCGCCGCGACGACGAATCGCTGGATCCCCGCAGGAAACGTCGGCGGCACGGACGCTGCACTCGTCCATCGCATGCCGACGTCGCCTGCCGTCTCGCCCTCGCCGCTCCCCCGTCCTCGCGCCGCGCGTTCGCCGAGCGCGCGTCGCTCGCCGGGCGCGCTCCTCGTCGTGCTCCTCGCCGCCATCGCCCTCGGAGTCGCCGGCTGCGCCGCCGAGGCGGAGCCCGGCGATCTGCCGATCGCCTCCGAGAACGCCTTGGCCGCGCCCGACGACGACGACGGCGAGACGACCGGCCGGGCGCAGAGCGCGTCGTCGTCGGTGACGCTCGATCGATCCGGCAGTCTGAGCTTCTACTGGAGCAGCG
Organism: Polyangiaceae bacterium; assembly: GCA_022842465.1. Taxonomy (GTDB): domain Bacteria; phylum Myxococcota_A; class Polyangia; order Polyangiales; family Polyangiaceae; genus Labilithrix. The sequence continues at coordinate 25,226 of JALHPN010000007.1, forward strand.
CGCGGGGATCCCCCGATCGGGAAGCCAAGCGCCGCGCGAGAGACCAGGCGACGGCGACGTGCCAGTGGATCCGCCAGGGCCTCGCCGGCTTCAAAGTGAAGTCCATCTCGCAGAGCACGTTGAGCTGCTTCATTCCGGGCTGCGCCGATCGTCTCGTGACGGTGAGCTACAAGTACGCCTGCCGCTGAGGAACCCCGACGCCGCCTCCGTCGAAAGCGAAGTCGGCGATCTCGATTCGGCACTCCTCCGTCATCGTGGCGACGCCCTCGTCGCCGCGGCGCCGTAGCGAGCGGGCGGCCTTCCCTCCGACGCTGGGACGCTCTGGCCGCAGGTGCGCGTGGCCCTTGTTCGTCTCGCCGCTCGGCGCCTCAGGGATCGCGCGAGCGCGCGGCGCTGACGATGGCCTCGAGCTCACGGACGCGTCTCTCGGCCGACTCCTTCGCGGCGAGCGCCGACTCCTTCGCGGCGCGCTCCGACTCCTCGCCCGTGAGCCACAGGCCGGTTCCGTCTGCCCCGGCGGCGACGCGAAGCATCATGCCCTCCTCCGTCGATACCGCGAACGCTTCGAGGAACGGTGAGAAGAACGGGCCGTCCCCCGCGTGCTCGCGAACGAACTGTCCGTCGCGACGGCGCCAGAGCTGGAGACGGAAGGGGCCGCCCTGGGTCCGCGGGCCGGCGAGGTGCGGGTCGAAGATCCAAAGCTCCTCCGTCCCGCTCGCGCGTACTTGTCGGGCGCGAGCGCGTAGTCCTTCGACGCGTTCGTCTCGCTCACGACTTCGATCGCCAAGCGGGGGGCCGTATGCCCTTCCAGCCACGTCCTCACGCTCGGCAGATCGGCGGCCCCGCTCGCCATCTTCTTCCAGGGGGCGCGGGCGCGAGCACGCAGACGTCCGGATCGACGCCGACCGACGGCGCGGCCGCGTCCCAGCGGATCGCCAAGTTGCGTGCAACCTGCACACTCTGACGACCGCGGCCCCACCAGAGCAGGATCGCTTTCAGCAAGGCGACGACTTCGTCGTGCTTCGCGGACTCGGGCATCGTCTCCTCGGAGAGTTCCCAGCCCGGCAGGGTCCGAGGCACGTCGTAGGTGACCCGCGCTCCGTGAACCATCGGCGAGAAGGGTAGCATCCGACGAAGCCACGAGCACGACGTGGGCCATCAGCTCGCCCGTGGAGATTCGAGGACTTTCCGGGTGAGGACGCCGGCCTCGCTCGATTCCGCCTGGCCTGGGCCAAAGCGCCGGGTGGAGGAACGCCACGCGCGCGGAGGTCGTCGAAGCTATCTCCGCATCTCCTTCTCGGCACGTGTCAGTGACGAGAGGAACGCCGACCGGGCGAAGATCCGCTCCGCATATGCCAGGACTGGCGCTCTCGTAGAGAGATCGATGCGGTAGTGGTCGAGGCGCCAGAGGAGCGGGGCGATCGCGAGGTCGAGCATGGATAGCTCGTCGCCGAGGACGAACGTGTTCCTCGAGAAGACAGCGCCGAGCGTCGTCAGGCCCTCACGGATCTGCGATCGAGCCGTCTCGCGCGCCTCCGCAGAGGACGTCGCGTCCGACCTCCCCTCGAGCACGCGAACACCCCCGAACAGCTCCCGCTCGAACCCGAAGAGGAAGTGCCGCGCTCTGGCGCGCGCCGCCGGGTCTTCCGGCATCAGCTTCGGAGGCGGGCAGCGCTCGTCGAGGTACTCCATGATGATGTGCGACTCGGAGAGGACGAGGTCATCGTCGATGAGAACGGGCACCTCGTTCAAAGGGTTCAAGAGCCCGAGGTCCTCGGGCGGCTCACGCAGATCGACGTCGTGAAGCTCGAATTCGAGCCCCTTCTCGCTGAGCATGAAGCGGCACCGATGTGACCAGGGGCAGGTCGACGCGGAGTAGAGCTGGATCATCTCGCAGGCCGTTCAGAGTTCGTAGCATCGGAGAGGCTAGGGCGCGTGGTCTCATGGACGCGGGAGGGCGGCGCTCTCGAAGGACCAGCCGCGCGGGTTCTCTTCGAACCAGAAGGCGCGGCCCGGCGAGGCGCGCACGCTCGACACGGTGCGACCGCGGACGTCGGCGAGCTTCACTGGCGCGCCGCCCGCAAGGGGGAACGCGTAGATCGCGTGAGCGCCCTCGAACGACGCGCACACGCGGACGAGGAACGCGGGCGTCGTGGCCGTGCCCTCGTGGAGCTCACGACCGTCCGAGCCTTCGTCGCAGCGCGCGAGGCTCGCGTCGTCCATGGCGTCGAGGATCGCGTCGACCCGCGTGACCTCGCGCGTCGTTGGATCGATCCGCCAGGCGCGGCTCGGCCCGAGCGCGAGGATCGCGCCGCCCGAAGCGGCGAGGGAGCGGACGTCGTCACGGAGCTCGACGGTGCTCGTCTGCTTAGTGGTCGGATCGTACACGGAGACCACGTTCGGCCGTGAGACGAGCCGGAACCAGAGCCGCCCCGAGGCGAGCACGAGATCGTGCGGTGAGCCCGAGCTGCTCGCGACCCGCTCGACCGACGGCTCCTCGCCGGACGGCGCGAGGACGCGGACGAGCGCGTCGCTCCCGACCACGTAGACCTCGCGCTCCGACACGACGAGCGCCCGGCCACGCACCGGCAGGGTGAGCACCTTCTCGGCGCCGGCCGACGCGGCGTTCGACGTCGCGCGCACGCGCCAGAGCTCGGACGTGGCGCCTTCGGGCTCCTCCTGCGTGAAGTAGAGCGCGCCGTCGACCACCTGGAGCGAGCCCTGGTCCACGCCGCGACGCTCGACGACGAGGCGCGGCGGCGCGGACGCGGGCGCGACGTAGATGCCCGGGGTCCGTGACGGGAAGCCGCTCGCGTCGTCCGGCGATCGGACGAACGCGGTCTCGCCCCACACGGCGTAGAGGCGCCGGTGCGGCTCGAACGCGTGGTACGGGATCTCCGGGAAGTCGGAGACGAGCGCGCCGTCGCCGGTGCCGGGCGCGTCGTCGTCCGAGGCCGACGCCGCGCTGCACCCGCCCGCGATCATCGCCACGACGAGGAGCGCGAGACAGGGCGACGCGGAGGATCGTGAGGCGAGCATGTGCGTGGCGTGGCGGAGCACGCGGCGTGCCCGACGGGATCGGCGGCGTTCCGCACGGTTGCGGAGTCCGCGCGCCGCCGACGGGCGAGGGCTGGGGGACGACCCGTCCTGGTCACGACGGCACCACGAAGAAGAGATCGCCGCGCCGAGTCTCCGACCTCGCTCAGTTCAGCTGGTAGCGGTCGTGGAACATCGTCGGGTGATTCGAGGCGTCGCCGTCGAACTCCATCTTCACGTAGATGTCCTTCTTGGTCGTCAGCGTGATCACGACGGGGCTGCCCGTACGCGCCACGAGGTCGCGACGCACGCCGTCGACGCTGACGCGAATCGGCTTGGCGATCGCCTCGTGGTCCGACTGGCGCCGCAAGTAGATCGAAACCGTGCCGAACTTCGGGCCGCCGTGAGCGTCGAGCGCTCCGTAGTGGTAGGTCGCGTCGAACTCGGTGTTGGCCTTCGCGATCTGGCACGGGGCGTCGTCGCTCGCGGCCCCGTTCTCGTCGTCACCGGCATACGCGGCCGTGAGCGTGTACTCTGCCTGCGCGTACTCCGGGAACTTCCACGACAGCGTCGCCTTGCCTTGCGCGTTGGTCGTCCCGTTGCCGATCGCGAGGACAGGCGCGCCGTCCTTCGAGAGCTTGAAGCTCACGGGTTTGCCCGCGAGCCCCTGGTCGCTGCTACCGAGGGTGAGCGTCGCCTCGAGGACCCGCGTCTCGCCCACGGTCGCGAGGACGTTCTTCGTCGTCATCTTCACGAAGCGCCGCGTCTTCGGCGCTTCGACCTTCTGGATGGGGATCGGCTTCCGGGGTACGGGCTGCGCCCCACCCGACACGGCGGGAGCGGCCTGGCTCGCGATCGGCGCGAAGGAGAAGGCCGCGGTCAGCGTGGCCAGACAGACGAGACGCTTGATCATGGAACCTGTACGTGGTGGCGGAGGAGGACGTCGCGTCGAGCCGCGACGAAGAGCGCGAGCTACGGCAGCGGGGCGCCGAGCTGGGGGCTGTTCCGGAGGTAGTCGAGGAGCATCCGCCCCTCGGGCGTGAAGCGCCAGCTCGGGTTGCCGCGCGGCATGATCCCTTGCGAGACCTTCGCCAGCATGATCGCCCGCCGCGCCTTCACCTTCGCAGCCGTGTCGAAGAGGCCCGTGTGGCACCGACCGCAGGCGCTCGCGAGGATCGGCTTCACCTTCGCGAACGTGGGAACGGGGCCCGCGTCCGGGGAGCGACCGGTGTCGATCGGCGTCGTCGACGTGCACGCGAGCGGGACGTCGACAGCGCCTGGTCCGCGACGAAGCACGGCGGCGTAGCCGCTTCCGGTGGTCGTGCGCTCGACGTCGATCACGTAGCGGCCCGGATGCACCGACTGCGGGCGCTCGAGGCACGTGAAGGCGCGCGTGCCCGCATCGCTCGGACCGGGAGGGTCCTCGCAGTCGAACGCCGTGACGTCGGCCCACTCGAGCAGCGTGCCGGCGAGCCCCCCACCCGCGTCCGTCTTCTCGGTCTTGAAGAAGAGGGCAGGACCACGGCACTCGAGGACCGCCGCGGTGAGGTCGTCCTCGAGGGTCGCGCCCTCGACGCCGACGCCGTCCTCGCCCGGGTCGCTGCCCGTGCAGGCGGCGAGCGCGGCGGCCCCCAGGAGCAGGGCCGAGCCGAGGAGGGCGGGGAGCGCGCGCATCGGGAGCGGGTATGACACATACCCACACGGGCGCAAGTCGGGAGATCCAGGCGGCGTTGGACGTCGCCGTGCAGTTGCTCGTCGCCGTGCGCGAGGCAGGCATTCGCGACGCCAAGCTGCGGGACGAGAGCTTGCGGGCGGCCAAGTCCGTCTGCTGCAACGTCGCCGAGGGCGCGGGCCGCGTCTCCGAGGCCGACAAGGCGCGGGCCTTCACCATCGCGCGGGCCGAGGCCCCCCAGGCGTTCGCGGGTTCGGGGCTTGGGCTCGGGTTCGGGAGCGGCGGCCACAGCGGCGAAGGCCCGGAGGCTCTCTCTCCAAGCGAAAAGGGCGCGAGCGGAGCGTGGATGCTCGGAAAGACCTGGCGAGGGGCTGACCTACTCGGGGGCCCCAAACCGCGTCCCCCGGTGGGAACGCCTCGACAGGTCCCTGGCACGCCCTCCCGGCCGCTCGAAATGGTTTGGGGGGGAGGCCCCGCCGAAACGACCCCCGCGATCGGCAAGACCGCGCCCCCATCGCGCAGGAGAGAGAGCCTCCGGGCCGCAGCCGCCCCCCGTGCTCACCGCCCGTCCGTCTCCTCGAGCTGCGCCAGCGCCACCGCCAGCGCATCCTTCGCACGCTCCAGCGAGCCCTTGTCGCCCTCGATCTTCGTGAGCGCCTTGTCGAGCCGGCTCGTCTGCGTGACGAGGTGCGTCCGCGTCTCGTCGAGCGCCGCCTTCGTCGCCGCGAGGTCCGCCTCGAGGACGACGCTCCGGTCCCGCGTCGCCGCGAGCTCCTTCTCGTTCCGGTTCTTCTGCTCGATCAGGCTCGCGAGATGCGACTCGAGCTCGACGACCTTCGCGTCGCGCTCGGCGAGCGCCGCGCGCGTCGTCGCGAGATCTTCCTCGAGCGCCGCGAGCCGAGCGCTCGCCGCGGCGGCCGAAGCGGACGTCGTGCTCTCGAGGTGCGCGTAGCGCGCGTCCGCTTCCTGCTTCGTCCGTGCGAGCTCGGTCTCGGCGTCGGACTTCGTGCGCGCGAGCTCCTCGCTCGCGGCCTGCTTCGTGGCGGCGAGCTCCGCGGCCGCCGCGTCGCGGACGCTCGCGAGCTCGGAGGCCGCCTGCGCCTCGAGCGCCGCGATCTTCGCGTCGCGATCCGACTGCATCGCGGCGAGGCGCTGATCGCGATCGGCCTCCGCCGCCGACACGCGCGCGTCGCGATCGGCCTCGGCCGCCGACACGCGCGCGTCGCGGTCGGCCTCGGCTGCGGCGACCTTGGCGTCACGATCGGCCTCGAGCTCGGCGCGAAGGGTGGCGAGCGCTTCTTCCTGACGCGCGGCGGCGGCGGCGAGCTCGTCTTCGCGCCGCTTCTCGGCCTCGGCGAGCTTCGCCTGGTGATCGGCGCGGGTGCGTCCGAGCTCGTCCTGGTGGGCGCGGTGGAGGGAGGCGAGCTTGCCGTCGCTCTCGGCCTTCAGCTCCGCCTCGCGAGAGCGGACGGCCTGCGCGCGGGCCTCGTCGGCGGCCACGGCTGCCTCCTCGAGGGCGCGCGCCTTGTCGGCAGCCGCCGCCTCGAGCTCGCTGATGCGGCGGGCCTCGGCGGCCGAGAGCTCGTTCGCGCGGCGCGACTCGAGCTCGGCGACCTCGCTCGAGCGGCGCGCTTCCGCCGCCTCCGCCTCGCCGGCGCGGCGCTGCTCGAGCGCGCCGAGCTGGGTCGTCCGCAGGTCTTCGGCCTCGGCGAGCTCGCGACTGAGGCGCGCCTCGACGGCCTCGACCTCGCTCGCGCGGCGCGCTTCGGCCGCCTCGAGCTCGCTCGTACGGCGCGCTTCGGCCGCCTCGAGCTCGCTCGCGCGGCGCGCTTCGGCCTCGGCGAGGGCGCTCGCGTGGGCGGCGCGCTCGGTCTCGAAGGCCTGCGCGTGCTCGTCGCGGAGGGCGGCCATCTCGCCGTCCTTCCGCGCGAGCTCGGAGGCCTGGCGCTCCTTCGCCTCCGCGAGCTCCTTCGTGCGTGCGTCGGCCTCCTGCTGCGCGCGCTCGGCGCGGCGCTTGAAGTCGTCGCCGGCCTTCTTGGCCTGCTCCTTGTCGGCCTGGAGCGAGTCGAGGCGCTCGCGCTGCTCGGCGAGGGCGCGCTCGTGCTCGAGGACCTTGTCGTCGAGCTCGGACTTCTGACGCTCGAGCGCGAGGGAGCGGTCCCTCACCTCGACGATCTCCTTGTCCTTCTTCGAGAAACCTTCCTTGAGGGAGAGGATCTCCTTGTCCTTCTTGTTGAGCGCCTCGCGGAGATCGAGGAACTCGCGGCTCGACACCCCACCGGGCTTCGCGGCCGGGGCGGCCGCCGCGCGCGCGCGGAGCTCTTCGACCTCCTGCCGGAGGCGCTCGAGCTCGTCGTTCGTGTCGTCGTTCGGACCGGTCTGCGCGGCCTGCGCGGCGGCGTTCTCCGCCTCCTCCGCGCGCCGCCTCGCCTGCGCGACGTCGCCCTCGGCGCGTTCGATCGCACCCTCGGCGTGCGCGAGCGCCTCTTCGAGCTCGCGGACGCGGGCGCGGGCGCTCTCGGCTTCGCGCTCGAGCGCCTCGGTGCGGGCGCTGTCGACGAGCGACATCGGCATCGCCGACGCCGGGTCGAGCCCGGCGAGCATGGCCTGCCCGGTCGGACCCGAGCTCGAGCGCGACGGGCGCTCGCTCCGCCTCGGCGGCGGCTCGCTCTGGAGCGCGGCGGAGAGGGCCGCCTCGATCGACTGGTGCCCGTTGCCGTTCGCGTGCTCGAGCATGCTCTCGCCGGCGGGGGGCGGCCGCGACGCCATCTCCTCGATGACGATCTCGTCCTCGTCCCTGCTCGGCTGGACGGCCTGCGTCGCGGCAAGGTCTCCCTGGTGGACCTCGGTGACCATCCCGGGCCCGTCGTCGATCGACGCCGCGTCGCCGCCGAGCGCGACGAACGGGGTGATGCGCGCGAGGAGGTCGCCGAACGCGATCGGCTTGTGGACGTAGTCCTCGGCGCGGGTGCGGAGCTTCCGGTGCTGCTCGAAGGTCTCGTCGCTCGACTCGCTCGACATGATGACGAGCGGCACGTCCTTCAGCGCGGGATCCTTCTTCAGCTTGTTGCAGACCGAGAAGCCGTTCATGCGCGGCAGCTCGATCGACAGCAGGATCAGCTCCGGCGGGTCCGCCGACGCTTGCTGGAGGCCGGCGTTGCCGTCGTCGACGACCGTGACGATGCAACCGAGCTTCTGCAGCTCGCGGTTGAGCTCGCCCGCGAACGCGGCGTCGCTCTCGAACACGAGAACCTTCTGCCCCATCGGGGAGGAGAATAGGTGGCCCCTCCTCCCGTGGGAACAGTTACCGCGTGTTCCGCGCGCGTTTCTCGTCGTGGCCGCTCGTTCCCGTCCGACGGTCCAGCTCACGCAGGACGTCGGCGAACGGGACGGCGCGGGAGCGGAGCGCCACCATCAGGTGGAAGAGCACGTCCGCGGCCTCGTTCGCGACGCGGACTTCGTCCTCGCTCGCGATCGCGCGCGCAAGCTCGTCGGCTTCCTCGCGGAGCTTCGCGCCGATCTTCTCGGGCCCGCCGTCGTAGAGGCTCTTCGCGTAGCTCTTCTCGCCCGTCGCGGCCTTTCGCGCTTCGAGCACGGTCTCGAGCCGCGCGAGGAGCGTCGGGGCGGGCACCTCGTGGCTCACGGTCGTGAGCGCGCCGCCCTCGCCGCGGGCGAGCGTGCGGAAGAAACAGGTCGGTGCGCCAGTGTGACACGTCGGCCCGTTCGGGACGACGAGGTAGACGAGCGAGTCCTCGTCGCAGTCGACGAGCACCGATCGCACGTCGAGGACGTTGCCGCTCGTCTCGCCCTTCGTCCAGAGCGCGCCACGCGAGCGGCTGAAGAAGGTCGCGCGACCGGTCTCCATCGTCATCGCGACCGCTTCGGCAGTGGCGAAGGCGACCATGCGCACCTCACCGGTGAGCGCGTCCTGGGCGACGACGGGCAAGAGGCCACGCTCGTCGTAGCGCGCTTCGAAGGGAGTGGTGCTCACGGCGATGTGCTACTCGAACGGGTCCGAGGACACCATCCCGATGATCCGCGCCGAGCTCGAGTTTGCGACGCCGAGGAAGCTGCCGAAGGCGAGCAGCGTGAAGGGTCGCGTCGTCGTGCTCGACGTGGCGTTCGCCTCGGAGGCGAGCGGGGGCGGCTTCGAGAAGATCACGAAGCCCTTCCTCGACGGTCTCGGCTCACGGCTCGCCGCGTGGGTCGATCACCATGATCACGCGCTCCACGCCGCCTACGCGTCCGATCCGCGCTTCGTGCTCGCGACGAAGGCTCAGCACGGCGCGTGCCCCGAGATGATCACGCCCGAGATCGTGGCGCGCACCGGGAAGATCGACACCATCGTCTGCCACACCGACTTCGACGGTCTGTGCAGCGCGGCGAAGTGGATGCGCGAAGGGGTCGAGCCGTACCCCGGCGCCGACGACGACGCGCGCGCGATCGACACGCGGATGGGGACGCCGAGCGCGACGGCCCGCCGCTTCGACCGGGCCATCCGCGCCCGGCCGCGCGACATCGGGCTCCTCGGCGTCGTCGTGCGACACCTCGCCTCTGGCCTCGCCGACGAGTCGCTGTGGCGACCGATCCTCGAAGCAGGCGCCGAGCTCGAGGCCGTCGAGAAGACGACGACGGAGCTCGCCCGCGACTACCGGCGCATCCCGATCGGCAGGCCGACCCTGCCGACGTGCACGTCGGTCGCCTTCCTCGACGTGACCCGCAAGCACCCGCCGCAGGGGCGCACACGGTACGACAAGACGATGCTCCTCCTGCTCGGGCAGGAGCGCGCGTCGATCGCCGTGCTCCTCGACGGCGAGACCCTGACGTTCGCCGCGCCGTTCGACAGCGGCATCAACTTCCTGTCCTTGCTCGGACTTTCCGGGGGGATGCCCACCCTCGTCTCCGTGTCCGCGGAGCACCTCGAGGACGTCCTGACGAAGCTCGGTATGCCCCACGGCGACGTCTCGACGCTGCGGTGACCACCCCCATCTGCGCGGTTGGGGCTCACCCCTGCGGGTAGGAGGCTTCAGGCAAGAGTGTGACATGGCGGTTTCTCCATGGAAACCGGTTGCTTCAAGGGTGCAATCAGCGTTGACCCCCCCTGCGGCCTCATGCTAGCTGCCTTCCAACGTTGCAATCCGGACGCGGCGGCGCGTTGCAGGGTCGCAAGGTAGGGGTCAGGGGCGGGGGCCGTGACGGCACCCATGCCCCCTTCGAAGAGGTGGGTGACTTCGATGGTTGCACGAGCGTGGGCTACGAGCCGGGTCCAGGACACGAAGACGTGGGAGCGAGCGTCGCAGCTCGGCCGTGGGACGCTGACGCAGAGTCACACCCACCGCGGCGTCGAGGAGATGTTCGTGCAGAACGACGCCGTGTCGCTCTGCCTCCTCCTCAATCGCCGCGCGAAGACGATGCGGGTCATCGACTTTCGCGCCGGGCCGAGCCACGCGAAGCGCGCGTTCGTCCTGAAGCTCGCGAAGCGCGAGGGGATCGAGAAGGTCTACACGCTCGTCGAGCGTGACGAGGTCTCGACGTGGTCGAAGCTGGGCTTCGCGCGCGAGGCGAACATCCCTGGCTTCTACAAGCGGAGCGACGCCTTCATCCTCGGCTGCTCGGCGAACGCGCAGCACGAGAGCGAGGTGCGCATCGCGCTCTCCTCCCCCGCGGCGGACGACGAGGACGACGTCGCGACCGACGAGCACTCGGCCGCGTACGATCTCGCAGAGAAGACGCTCGCGACCGCGAAGAAGCACAACAAGGAGCTCCTCGACCGGGCCCTCCCCCCGGCGAAGCTCGTCGCGGTGAAGGAGTCGGACATCAAGAAGGCGCTCGAGAAGGCGCTCAAGACCGGGCGCGCGCTGACGGCGTTCGAGCCGTTCGGCCGGGACGTCGAGCGGCGCTTCTTCCAGATCACGGCGCGCGGCGGCTTCGAGCTCGTCGCGTCGCTCGAGGCGCAGTCGTGCTTCGGCAACGCGTTCCTCGAGCTGCTCACGGCGCCGAAGACCGAGGCCGAGCGCCTCGCGACGGTGTCGGCGCTCCGGACGATCTGCGACAAGCTCCTCGCCGAGGGCGTCGTCAGCTGCTTCGCGCTCGCGCCGAGCGACGACGTCGCCCTCGCGACGGCCTTCGTACACAACGGCTTCCGCCGGACGGGCCTCCTCCAGGATCACCTCGCGGTCGGGCGCGAGCGGAAGGACGCGATCGTCTGGTCGCGGAAGCTCGCGAACCCGGCCGCGGACTAGCTTCAGCGCGGAGAGGATGAATGAGCGAGGACTTCGTGATCTGGGGCGCCAGCACGGTCGCCGACGCGGCCATCGTGCGCGACCTCGAGGGTTTCGACGACGAGTTCGGCCTGACGATCGGCAAGCCTCTGCTGAAGGGATTTCCGACCGATGTCGAGTTCCACATGGACCCGGACTTCCCGAAAGACCGCGTGCTTGCCGACAACGTCGAGAACGAGAACATGGTCGTGCTCGTCTCCGAGGCTGCCCACCGCTTCCTCCTCGCGCAGCAGCTCTCGCAGGTGGAGTACCTGCCGGTGACCATCGTCGACCAGGAGGGCCGACCGGCCAGTACCGGTCACGTCATCGTCAACCCCGTCGACCCCGTGGACGCCATCGACATGGCTCGATCGGAGCTCGAGATGAGCGAGATCAGCGAAGGCTACATCGACACGATGGACAAGCTCGTCCTGGCCCCGGAGCGCATCCCCGCCGACCGGCACCTCTTCAGGCTCGAGGGCTTTCGCAGGGTGGTGGTGGTGCGCCGCAGCCTGGCGCAGGCCATCGACCTGCAGGGCTTCACGGGCTTCGGCTGGATCGAGATCGACGACTACCCCGACAACTGAACGACGGTTCGGCTGATTGCCAAACCCGTCACGGGGGCGAGAGGGCTTGCAGTAGATTCGCGGGCGACGCGACCGCGAACACGTCGGGCGGCGCGCGCACGGGCGGTCGCGCAGCCGCGCGAGGATGTCGGAAGCGAAGGTCTCCGAACGCCACCTCGCGACGGGATCATTCGCGAGCTCGCCCTCGTGCGTCGAGCGGTCCGCGCTGCGCTGACCGCGTCAGCGGAGCCCAGGTTGGCGAAGGGCCCCGCCTGGTGGATCCTGGGTCGCTCACGACCGGCACCGGCAACGTGGGGGTAGGTGCGAGAAACCCACGTTCGATCCGGCACTTGCCGTCGTAGAGAGGTTCAAGTGAACAACGACGGCGGACGCGCGCCTCGGCAGGTTGTTTGCGTCTCAGCCGATCGTGGCGGCTCCGAAATCCACGCTCGCCGAACCCTCGAGCGACGCCGACCGTCTCACGATGGTCGACGACGACGCGGACGACACCGAGGCGGACATCACGCTCGTCGGGGATCCGTGGACGCGAAGCGGCGAGCACCCCATCGCGCAGGCGGCGCGCGGGGCTGGAAAGAAGAAGAGTGACATCCGCGAGCTCCTCGCGCGTCGGACGTCGTCCGGCGTCGTGTCGGTCGCGAGCGTGCAGCGCGGAGCGGAGGTCCCGAGGCCGACGCCGTCCGCCGCGCCGCGGCCGCGGCGCGCGGACTCCGCGCGCGTGAGCGAGACCTCGGCGATGTCGCCGAGCGTGAGAGGGGAGGAGCACGTGAGCTCGCCGGAGCCGCCGCCCCCGCCTCCTGTGCGTGCCGTCGCGCCGCTGCGCCCGGTCATCCCCGCACCGCCCGTCCCGATCGTGGCCCCGGTCGCCGTCGCCGTCGCGGAGCCCGTCGCCGACGCCTGCGCGCCTCCGTTGCGCCCGACGGAGGAGGCGTTCGACGTCGCCTACGAGGACGAGCTCCGGAGGATGTCGGGCGGCTCGCTCGCCAGCGTCACGCGCCTCGTCGTGACCGCGCTCCTCTTCACCGTGCTGGTCGCGGTCGGGCTCGCGCGGCTGCCGCTCCGGGCCGTCGCGCTCGTCGCGCGCGCGCTCGCGGCGCACTGGACGCGCGCGGCCGCGATCGTCTCGGAGCGCGCGCGCTCACGGTGAGAGGCGCTCGATCGTCCACGTGTCGCTCGCCGGGGCGGCGCGCCGGTAGACGATCCGATCGTGGAGGCGGCTCGGCCTCCCCTGCCAGAGCTCGACGCGGTCGGGGACGAGCCCGTACCCGCCCCAGTTCGGGGGGCACGGCACCCCGTCGTCCTCCCCGAACCGCGCGCGCACCTCGGCGAGCTCGGCTTCCAGGGCGGCGCGGCCCGCGATGACCGAGCTCTGCCGCGACGCCCAGGCGCCGAGCTGGCTCTCGCGCGGGCGCGTCCGGAAGTAGGCCTCGCTGTCGGCGCGGGAGATCCTCGCGACCCTGCCCGTCACCCGGAGCTGCCGCTCGAGCAGGACCCAGAAGAAGGTGGCCGACGCGACCGGGTTCTCCTCGAGATCCCGCCCCTTGTCGCTGTCGTAGTTCGTGAAGAAGACGAGCCCGCGCGCGTCGTGGGCCCGGACGAGGACGACCCGCGCCGACGGCGCTCCGCTCGCCGAGACGGTAGCCAGCATCATCGCGTTCGGCTCCGGGTGCCCCGCGGCGACGGCCTCCCCGAGCCAGCGGTCGATCTGCTTGTCGGGAGAGGGATCCACGTCGCGCTCGTCGAGGCCGGCGCGGGCGTAGTCGGTGCGGAGTCGGCTCAGGTCTACGGCCATCGATCCGCTTCCTAGCGCCCGTTCCGTCACGCGACCAGCTCTGTTACGTTCCCGCCGAGAGTCGTTCGCGGGGAGAGCACCATGGCTGACATGTCCGGCGTCGAGGTCACGGTCGATGCTCCTCCTCGCGTGAACGGAGAGGCGCCCTCGCCGCTCGTCGCGAAGATGGCTCGACTCGCCGAGCTCCTCGCGGGCGACACGCGCGTCGCGCAGGCGGCCGACGTCGTCACGCGACCGCACCCGCTCCTCGTCGCCGTGCTCCGCGAGGGCGCGGTCGTCGTCGCCGCGCCCGCCGAGGTGTGGGATCGCGGGCGCGAGCTCCTGAAGCCGTACGCGTCGCGCTTCGCGGAGGGCTCCGCGATGCTCGTCCTCATCGGCTACCCCGAGAGCGTCGACCTCGCCCAGGCGATGAACCGCGGGCTCGCGAGCATCGTCACGGCGACGCCCTCGGCCGACGAGCTCTTCCTCGCCGGCACGCGCGCCTTCGAGCTCATCGAGGCCAAGTCGCGCGCGGAGATGCGCCAGAAGTCCCTCACGCGGTACCGCTACGAGCTCGGCGAGCTCGTCAACATCGCGCGGGCGATGACCACGGAGCGGGACGTGAACAAGCTCCTCGGGGTCATCCTCGAGAAGAGCCGCTTCGTCACCGGCGCGGACGCGGGCAGCATCTACGTCGTCGAGGAGGAGGCGAGCGCCGCAGACTCCGGCGCGGGCCCCGAGAGTCGCGTTCGCGGGCCCATGCTTCGCTTCAAGCTCTCGCAGAACGAGTCGGTCCACTACGACTCGCGCGAGTTCACGATGCCGATCTCGAACCGCTCGATCGCGGGCGGAGCCGTCGTCGCGAAGAAGCCGATCAACATCGAGGACGCGTACGACATCCCGGCGGGGGCACCCTACGGCTTCGATCGCCGCTTCGACGAGAAGATCGGCTACCGCACCAAGTCGATGCTCACCGTGCCGCTCATCTCGCAGCGGGACGAGGTGATCGGGGTCATCCAGCTCATCAACAAGAAGAAGGACCCCGAGAAGAAGCTCTTCACGAAGGAGGACGTGGAGGAGCAAGTCATCCCCTTCGACCAACGGAGCGAGGAGCTCCTCGGCATGGTCGCCGCGCAGGCAGGCGCGAGCCTCGAGAACGCGCTCCTCTACGAGGAGATCCGGAAGCTCTTCGACGGGTTCGTCCGCGCGAGCGTGGAGGCGATCGAGTCGCGGGATCCCACGACGAGCGGTCACTCGCGCCGCGTCGCGGACCTCACCGTGTCGCTCGCGAAGGTCGTCGACGCCCACGCCCAGGGGCCCTACCGCGACGCGCACTTCACGCGCGAGGACCTCCGCGAGCTCGAGTACGCGAGCCTCCTCCACGACTTCGGCAAGATCGGCGTGCGCGAGAAGGTCCTCGTCAAGGCGAAGAAGCTCTACGAGGACAAGCTCACGCAGATCCGCGCGCGCTTCGACTTCGTGTCGCGCTCGCTCGAGGCCGACGTGCTCCGCCGGAAGCTCGTCGCGATCGAGCGCGGCGCGCCGAAGGCCGACCTCGACGCGCTCGACCGCGAGCTCGCCGCGCGGCGCGCGGAGCTCGACGAGGCGTGGGCGATCATCGAGCACGCGAACGAGCCCACCGTCCTCGCGGCCGGCGACTTCGCGAAGATCGAGCAGCTCGCGAAGGAGACGTACTTCGACCTCCGCGGCGACATGCGCTTTCTCCTCGAGGAGGACGAAGCAGTCGCCCTCAGCGTCAAGCGCGGATCCCTCACGGCGAAGGAGTACGACGAGATCACGAGCCACGTCGTGCACACCTTCAAGTTCCTCTCCCAGATCCCGTGGGGGAAGCAGTTCCGGCGCGTGCCCCAGATCGCGGGTGCCCACCACGAGCGCCTGAACGGCACGGGCTACCCGAACCGCCTGCGCGCGGAGGAGATCCCCGTCCAGTCGAAGATGATGAGCATCTCGGACATCTTCGATGCGCTCACCGCGAGCGACCGCCCCTACAAGAAGGCGGTGCCCGTCGAGCGCGCCGTGGACATCCTCGAGTACGGCGTGAAGGACCAGCACCTCGATCCGGAGCTCGTTCGGATCTTCCGCGAGGCGCGCGTCTGGGATCGCATCCCCTGACGCACGGCCTCGTTCTGGGCCACGCTCGGCGTCTCGTGGCATGATGCGCCCCGCATGGGCGAGACGACGACGACGGGCATCCGCGTCGCGGCGATCGTGGCGGTCCTCGCCTCGTCGCTGACGACCTCCGCGGCGCACGCGCAGACCGCCGCGCCGAAGCCGGCGCCTCCGGCGACGGACGCCGCGTCGACGCAGCCCGAGCCGCCGCCCTGGAACCCGGCGGTCGAGGCCGATCCGCCGCTCCTCCCTGCGCCCGCGGGGCTCGGGCCGCTCTCGACCTCGGGCAGCGACGTGCGCGACGACGGCGCGCGCGCCTCCGTGGATCCAGCGAAGGAGCGCGCGCTCGAGGCGCGTGTCGCGGCGCTCGAGGCGAAGCTCGCCCAGAAGAAGCGCGTCCCCGACACGAGCCCGTGGGGGCTGTGGCGCCATCTGAAGATCGGCGGCTTCGTCCAGCCGCAGCTGCTCGTCCAGAGCGTGAACGCCGCGGCGTCGCCGAACCAGATCGGAGGGTCGCTCCCGCCGGGCATCTCGGCGAACGACGTCATCGCGCAGGCCGACGGCACGACGACGAACGGCACCTTCTTCCGCCTCCGCCGCACGCGGCTCCGGACGACGTACGAGACGGACGCGATGCGCTTCTACGTGCAGATCGAGGCCCTCCCGATGACGGGAGAGGCGCCGCAGCCGTCCACGATCGTCCGCAACGCGGAGGCGACGGGCAAGATCCACTGGACCGACGACGCGCTCACGGAGGTCACCGCCGGGCTCTTCATGGTGCCCTTCCGGTACGAGCTCACCGAGACGTCGAACGTGCGACCCTTCGTCGAGCGCACCGCGTTCGCGCAGAACGCCTTCCCGCTCGAGCGGGACCTCGGCGTCCACGTGAAGACGACCGCGCTCGGGCAGAGGCTCACCGTCGACCTCGCGCTGGTCAACGGGCAGCGGCTCGGCGAGGGAAAGTTCGTCGTCCTCCCCGATCTGAACCCGAGCAAGGACTTCGTCGGGTGGGCGTCCTACGCGATCGGCCCCGTGCTCCTCGGCTTCAACGGCTACATCGGGCGCGGGCAAGCGATCGACGGGGCGAACTTGCGCTTCAAGCAGTTCGATCGGTGGGCGCTGAACGTGTTCGCGCAGGCGAAGGGGACGCTCGTGCCCGTCCTCGGCGAGACGCGCGTGATCTCGGAGCTCACGTTCGGGACGAACATGGACACCGGCGTCCGCTACGCGACCGGCCTCCCCGCGATCCCGACGACGTTCACCGCGAACGTCACGAGCACGCGGCAGCGGGCGTTCTACGCGCGTCTCGAGCAGGAGCTCGGGGACGTGGCGCTCGTGGGGTACCGCTACGACGTCTACGTGCCCGACTACGAGCTGAAGGAGAACGGCCGCGACACGCACACGTTCCTCGCGGGCGCGCGCTTCTCGCAGAACCTCCGCTGGACGAACGAGCTCTCGCTGGTGACCGACGAGGTCCACGCGCCCGGGACGCTGCCTCCCGGACGGCGCCTGCTCGCGCTCTCGAGCGTGCTCCAGGCGCAGTTCTAGGCGGCGGCCGCCTCGAGGATCACGCGCCGTAGCGAGTCGAGCGATCGCACGCCGAAGACGACGACGCCGGGGTCGCCGAGGCATTCGTCGATCGCGCGCCCGACGACCTCGGGATCGGTCGCGCGGCCTTCGCCGTCGATCCTGGCGAGGACCCCTTCGAGGCGCCTCATCGCGTCGCGTGACGCCATCAGCTCGCCGCCCACCACGAGGCGACCGCGCGCGTCACGCCCCGCGCCGACGAGGCCGATCGCTTCGTCGATCGTGGCGCTCCAGGGAGTGCCGGCCACGACGCCCCCGACGGCGTCGAGGGCGAGGGAGCGCTCGCGAGGCGTGTAGCCGTAGGCCTTGGCGTAGGACAGGACGATGGCCTCCGTCACCTGCGCGACCCCGGCGCGCGGCGCGACGTCGGCGACGGTGACGGGCTCGACGTCGCGAAAGGACGACCACCGCGCGTCGGCGAAGGGCGTCGAGACCGCGACCACGGCCTCGACGAGGCAGCGGCCCGTCGTCGCGTCGTGCGCGAAGCCGACGAAGGCGACGGGACGCTTCGTCGCGCTCACCCAGTCGCGCCCGAAGTAGTGCGCGGTCGCGCCGATCTTCGTGAGGGCCTGGAGGAGGGGGCGGACGTAGCGATTCACGAGGCGCGGCGCGTCGGCAGCGACGAGTGCGTCGGCGCGCGCGAGCGCGACCTGGAGCCAGACGCTCCCCGGGCCGATCCGTACCGGAGCGCCGCCCGATCCACGCCGGACCCCCGATCGCGCGTGATCGAACGCCCCGACGACGACCCCCTCGTCGGAGGCGGAGCCCACGAAGACCTCCGCGACGCCGACGAGCGGGCGGTCGAGCGCGGCGGCCGAGCGCGCCGCGAGCGCGGCCACGGGCGCGGGCTCCCCGCGGAGGACGTCGATCTCGAGCGGAGCGACCACGAAGAGACATCATGGCATCAAAAGCTCGCTTGCACTCTGGGAGGCTTCGGACGAAAAACGTAGGCGCCCGCGATGAAGCCCGCTGCCACGCACGCGTTCGCGTTCGCCGCGCTGGCCGCAGCTCTCGCCGTCTCGCCTCGCGCGTCGGCGCAGCACTCGAGCGGGACGGGGGCCGTCGTGGTGAGCCCGGCCGACTCCGCGCCGCCGGCGCGCGACACGCCGGCGCCGCTCGCGTGGCGCTGGAAGACGTTCGACATGGTCGACTACGGCATCACGGGCGCGGCGATGGCCGTCGCGCTCGGGACCGCGATTGCGCCCGTCCCCAGCTGGCGCTGGGCGGGCTCCCTCGGGATCGAGGACGGCGCCCGCACGCTCCTCAGGGTCGACAGCTTCGACGGCCGACGGACGGCCGGCGACGTCAGCGACGTCCTGCTCGCCACGACGATCACGGCGCCCATCCTCTTCGACGCGCTCGTCACGTCGTGGGGACGTCGCGGGAGCGGCGAGGTCGCGAAGCAGCTCACGCTGATCGACATCCAGACGTACGCGATCGTGGGCGCGGTGACGTCCATCTCATCCTCCGTCTCGGCCCGGGAGCGACCGTACGGCGCGAACGGAGACTGCGGATCGGTCCTCGATCCGAAGCACATCGACTGCCAGCTCGAGCAACGGACCCGCTACCGGAGCTTCTTCAGCGGCCACACGTCCCTCGCGTTCGCAGGCGCGTCGCTCGTCTGTACGCACCACGCGCGGCTCGGGCTCTACGGCGGCTCCGGCGACGTCGCCGCGTGCGTCGCGGCGATGACGGCCGCAGGCGCCACGGGCGCGCTCCGCATCGCCGCCGACCGTCACTACCTCGGCGACGTGTTCTTGGGGGCCGTGACGGGCACGGCGCTCGGCTTCGCGATGCCATGGCTCCTCCACTACCGCCTTCCCACCCAGGTGAAGCTCGGCGGCGCGTCGATGCTCGTCGTCCCGAGCACGAACGGCGCCGCGCTGACGGGGTCGTTCTGATGTCGCGCGGCCTGCCGACCTGCCTCCTCGCGACGCTCCTCCTCCTCGTCGCGTCGCCGCCCGCCTTCGCGCAGGCGACCCCCGCATCCGCACCCGAGAACGGCGACGTCGACGACGTCGACGTCCACGGCCGCGCCCGCGTCGGCCCGCTCGATCCGACGCCGATGGATCGCGATCCGATGGCCTACTGGCGGCGGAACAAGCGGCAGTTCTTCGTGGGCGCGAACGTCGACGTCGGCTTCGCCTACGCGCGCCCGACGCTGCAGGTCGGGTGGGGCCGCCCCCACTACATGTGGACGGGCGCGGAGGGGATGGCGCAGGTGAACCAGAATTTCGGGGGAGTGTACCTCGGCTGGCGCGCCGCGCTCCCGGAGCTCGAGGTCCGCGCCGGCGCGCGCTTCGTGCGGCCGTTCTTCCATCCCGTCCAGGACGCGAAGGACTCGTACGACATCCGCGATCTCCAGACCGAGCGGGGCAACCCGTCGTCCTATTCCCTCTACGAGATCGAGGCGCTCCCGGAGCTCCGCGCCGGGCCCGGCTTCGTCGTCGGCGCGTTCACCGCCGTCGCGATCAGCGGGGTCGACCGGGGCAAGGAGGTCTTCGAGGAGACCTTCCGCGTGATGGCCGCGCCGCCCGTGATCCTCCGCGCGCGCCTCGGGTACATGTTCGACGCGAAGCCGCTCGGTCGCTCGCGCATCGGCGTCGCGGCCGAGGTCATCGACGTCCCCGGACGCGTTGGCGACAGCGCGATCGTGCGTGCCGGCGTCCTCATGATGTGGCGGCTCCACGAGCAGGTCGACGTGCTCGTCCAGCTCCTCCCCGTCGTCCATTCGCCGGACACGCTCGGCCTCACCGCCGCCGACTTCAACCAGCTCGGCGTCCGCTACCGCTGGGCGACGCCGGACGTCCCGGGCCCGCGCGAGCGCTAGGATGGGCACGTGACGGACGCGACCTGCCTCTCGCTCCTCCAGGAGCTCGTGCGCATCCCAACCGTCAATCGTGGGACGCGCGACGAGGGGGACGGCAACGAGCGGCCCGCCGCGGAGCTCCTCGCCGATTTCCTCCGGGACGCGGGCCTCGAGCCGAAGCTCCTCGAGAAGGAGCGGGACCGGACGAACCTCGTCGTGCGCCTGAAGGGCACGGGGAAGAAGCCGCCGCTCCTCCTCAACGCGCACCTCGACGTCGTCGAGGCGGACGAGACGAAGTGGACCCATCCGCCGTTCGGCGGCGAGATCCATGACGGGTACCTCTGGGGACGCGGCGCGATCGACATGAAGCACATGGCAGCGATGAGCGCGTGCGTGATGGCGCGCCTCGCCGCCGCGGCGAAGGACGGCGACGTGCTGGAGCGCGACGTCATCTTCGCCGCGGTCGCCGACGAGGAGGCCGGCTGCGAGCTCGGGAGCATCTGGCTCGCCGAGGACCACCCCGACGAGGTCCGTGCCGAGTACATGCTCGGCGAGATCGGCGGGTTCTCCCTGAGCCTCTTCGGGCGGACGTTCTACCCGATCCAGGTCGCCGAGAAGGGCGTCTGCTGGGTGCGCGCGACCTACGAGGGCGCACCGGGTCACGGCTCGATGCCGGATCCCGACAGCGCGGTCGTGCAGCTCGCGCGCGCGATCGAGCGCCTCGGCTCGCGGCGCCTTCCCATGCATCCCACGGCCGCGGTCGAGCGCTTCCTCGCCGGGCTCGCCCGCGAGCTACCGCGGCCGCAGCGCTCCGTGCTCGGACGCCTCTCCACGCCTGCGGTCGCCGGGCTCATCCTCGATCATCTCGTCCGCGACCCCTCCCAGCGGCGCTCCTTCGGCGCGATGCTGTCGAACACGGCCACCCCGACGGTGCTGCGCGCGGGCGGCAAGGTGAACGTCATCCCCGGCCGCGCTCACGTCGACCTCGACGGCCGAACGCTCCCCGGGCAGACGGAGCCTGGCTTCCTCGCCGAGCTGCGGGCGGCGCTGGGCGGCGAGCCCCGACTGGAGGTCCTCCGGAGCCTGCCGCCGGTCGAGGCCTCCCCCGACACGCCCCTCTTCGCGCACCTCGCGGCCGCGCTCCGGAGACACGATCCGACCGGGCATCCCCTGCCATGGCTCATCCCTGGATTCACCGACGCCAAGGGCTACGCGCGCCTCGGCACCACCTGCTACGGCTTCGCGCCGGTCCGCTTCGACCCGACGGGCTCCCCGAGCTTCGCGGCGATGTATCATGGGCACGACGAGCGGGTCCCGGTGGACGGGGTCGCGTGGGGCCTCACGCTCCTCCACGAGGTGGTCGCGCGGTTCTGCGGGTCGCGAGCGTGAACGAAAAGACCCACCAACTCTTGCAGACGCAGGCGGAACTCCGATAGAACCGTGTTCTGCCTCTTCTCGATGTGAAGCTCGCCGAAGGAAGCCCGGCGCCCTCGCGACGCGGTCGTTTCGCGACCGCGGCCAACGCGAGCGGGGCGTGAGTCGGGTTCTTTCTCGTTGGCTCGTTGGTATCGCTGTCTAGTCTCTGTATCGCAGCTCGGTAGCTCGCAGCTCAGGTCTGCGGAGGGTTCGGATGGTCAATCCCCAGATGGTGATGTACGAGGAGGAGTTCAGTCAGATCCAGACGGTCGTAGACCGCCTGGTTCGTGACGCGAACGCGAAGGTCGTCTTCATCGTCGACAAGAACGGGCAGCTCATCGCGGCCGCCGGCGACATCGACAACGTCGACACGACCAGCCTCGCGTCCCTCACCGCCGGCAACATCGCCGCGACGGGCGGCATGGCGAAGCTCCTCAAGGAGAACGAGTTCGCGACTCAGTTCCACGAGGGCGAGAAGGCGAACATCCATATCCAGCTCGTCGGCAACCGCGTCATCCTCGTCGTCATCTTCGACTCGAGGTCGAGCCTCGGACTCGTCCGGCTGCGCGTGAAGAAGGCCAGCGAAGAGCTCAACCACATCTTCGAGGCGCTCCTCAAGAAGGTCGCCGAGCCCGGCGCCGACTCGCCGTTCGCCGAGATCACGGACGAGGACATCGACAACCTCTTCAACGACTGATGTGCGCGCGCTGTAGAGCGAGGACCAGCCGATGAGCTTCATCAACTACATGGCGCGAGAGATCAACTGCAAGTTGGTCTATTACGGGCCCGGTCTCTGCGGGAAGACGACCAACCTGCAGTACATCTACGAGCGCACGAACCCCGAGGCGAAGGGCAAGATGATCAGCCTCGCCACGGAGACGGAGCGCACGCTTTTCTTCGACTTCCTCCCGCTCTCGCTCGGCGAGATTCGCGGCTTCAAGACGCGCTTCCACCTGTACACCGTCCCCGGTCAGGTCTTCTACGACGCGTCCCGCAAGCTGATCCTGAAGGGCGTCGACGGCGTCGTCTTCGTCGCCGACTCGCAGATCGAGCGCACGGAGGCGAACCTCGAGTCCGTCGAGAACCTCCGGACGAACCTCGCGGAGCAGGGCTACTCGCTCGACAAGCTCCCGTACGTCGTCCAGTACAACAAGCGCGACCTCCCGAACGTCGCCTCCGTCGACGAGCTCCGGCAGATGCTGAACCCGACCAACGTGCCCGACTTCGAGGCCGTGGCGCGCACCGGCGTCGGCGTGTTCGACACGCTCAAGTCCGTCGCGAAGCTCGTTCTCACCGAGCTGAAGAAGGGCGGCGGCGGCGGCTGATCCGGCCGTGACGGCCGTCACGGCCGTCACGACCGGCGTCACAAAACGGGAAACGCCACGACGGGACGCCGAGCGCCCCGAACGTGACGTCATCCCCGCGCACGCGCCGAGGCGCGGGCGATCAGGTCGCGCGGTGCGCCTGGTACACGCGCGAACGACGACCGCGGTCCTTCGCCTTGAGCTTCGCGCGGAAGCGGTTGGTCTTGGTGCGGTTGGTCTTGCGCGGCTTCTTGGAAAGGACGAGGTACATGGCGTTGCTCCCGGAGGGCGGCGGACCCTAGCCGAGTCGCGGCGGTAGCACAACTCCGGACCGGGTGTTCAGTGGCCCCGGACGAGCCGCGCGTGCCCGCGGAGGCGCCCGTCGTCGAAGGTCACGAGCACCTCGCCACGCGGCGTCCATGACACGGCAGCGACCGCGGCACGGCCGTCCGCGGCGCGCGCGACGAGCGAGGCCTCTCCGTCCGCGACGCGGGACACCGACAGCCCGCGGAGCGCCGCGCGCCCACCCGGGAGGAAGCGGAGGCCGGCGCCGTCGACGACGACCTCGAACGCCTCGGGGCGCGCCATGAAGGCGCGCTCCGAGGACTGGAGCCTCGCCTCGGAGGCAGGGTCGAGCACGAGCTCCTCGACGCGCCACGTGCCCTGGAGGACGGCGAGGACGCGCTGGCCGTCGGTGGTCGCGTCGGCGACGATCGCGGGGGTGTGCCGCGCGCCGCTGCGCCAGGCCGCGAGCCCGGCGCCGGACGCGAGCACGACCGCGAGGAGGGCCGCGTAGCGGGCGCGGAGCGCGCGACGCAGGCGCGAGACGCGCTGGCGGACGACGGGGGCGGGGAGCCCTTCGTCCTCGGCGATGTCACAGAGGCGGTCCCCCTCGTGCTCGCGGACGAGCCAGCCGAGGGTCCGACCGTCCTTCGTCTCGCGCTCGGCCGCGCGGAGGACGTCCTCCAGGAGCTCGCGCGCCTCGACGGTGCCGGACGTCGTCGGGGCTGGGTCGATCGGGTCGAGCGCGCCGTCCTCCGTCGGCACGAGGCGCCGCGCGCGGCGGTGCCAGTCGGCGACCTTGTGCCGGGCGATCGCCGCGACCCAGCGCCGGAGCTCGCCGGGGTCGGTCGGGAGCCGGGGTGACGCGAGGGCATCGCAGAGGACGGTCTGGGCGAGATCTTCGGCCTCGGGCGCAGGCACTCGCCGCCGGAGCGCCGCCGTGAGGGAGCGCCGGAGGCCCACGTCCGCGAGCAGGGCTCGTCCTCCGTCCCCTCCGGCGAGCATCGTCATGTCCTCTCCATCGCGCGAGGCGCCTCCGTGTGACGCCGGTTCGGAGTAAGCTATTCCCCACCGTGAACGTCCGCCTGGTCCAAGATTTCCGCTTCGAGGCCGCTCACCTCCTCCCGAAGGTGCCTGCCGGGCACAAGTGCGCGCGGCTCCACGGACATTCGTTCCGCATCGGCGTCGCGATCGCGGGACCGGTGAACCCGGAGACCGGCTGGCTCCGCGACTTCGGGGACGTCGAGACGCTGTGGGCTCCCCTGCACGACGCGCTCGACCACCGGTACCTGAACGACGTGCCCGGGCTCGAGAACCCGACGAGCGAGATCCTCGCGAAGTGGATCTGGGATCGACTGAAGCCGACGCTGCCCGAGCTCGCGCAGATCACCGTGTTCGAGACGTGCGACTCGCGTTGCGAGTACGAGGGCCACTGACGTGGCCAAGGTGCTCGTCTGCCGGTGCGAGGACGTGACCATCCACGAGCTCGAGGACGCGATCGCGCGCGGGCACGACGACATCGAGTCGCTCAAGCGCTACACCGGCTTCGGCACGGGGTGGTGCCAGGGGAAGGGCTGCGTCGCGCTGTGCGCGCGACTCCTCGTCGAGCGCAGCGGCGACGCGAAGCTGCCCATCACGCCGCGCCCGCCCTTCCACCCGCTGCGACTCGCCGACCTCGCGGGGCTCGCGGAGGTGACGGAGGCCGACGAGGCCGACGGGCGGCCGCCGCACTAGCGCGAGCCCGGCTGCGCTACGGTGGGCCCCATGACGGCCACGACCTCCGCGCTCGACGTCTTCGCTCCGAACCTCCTCGCCGGCCGCGCCGCGCTCGTGACCGGCGGAGGCAGCGGCATCGGCGCCGGCATCGCGCGCACCTTCGCGCGTCACGGCGCGAAGGTGGCCCTCGTCGGGCGAACCGCGGAGAAGCTCGAGAAGGTCGCCGGCGAGATCCGCGAGGCGGGCGGCGAAGCGAGCGTGCACGCGTGCGACGTGCGCGAGTACGCGTCGCTCGAGGCGGCCGTGAACGCGGCGGCGACGGCGTTCGGCCGGCTCGATCTCCTCGTGAACAGCGCCGCGGGGAACTTCCTGGCGCCGGCCGCCATGCTGAGCGCGAACGG
Organism: Polyangiaceae bacterium; assembly: GCA_022842465.1. GTDB lineage: Bacteria > Myxococcota_A > Polyangia > Polyangiales > Polyangiaceae > Labilithrix. The sequence goes on from JALHPN010000007.1 coordinate 50,194, forward strand.
GTTTCGCTCCGTGGTCGACATCGATCTCTGCGGCACCTTCAACGCCTGCCGCGCGGCGTACGCGCACCTCGCGAAGCAGGGCGGCACCGTCCTCAGCATCACCGCGACGCAGGCGACGATCCCGACGCCGCTCCAGGTCCACGCCGGCGCGGCGAAGGCGGGGATCGAGAAGCTGACGCGCGACCTCGCGCTCGAGTGGGGACGCGCAGGCATCCGCGTCGTCGCCGTCGCCCCTGGTCCCGTCGAGGGCACGGAGGGGATGAGCCGCCTCGCGCCGGGGACGACCGGTGACAAGCTGAAGCACCGCGTCCCGGCCGGTCGCTACGCGTCGATCGACGAGATCGCCGCCGCATGCCTCTTCCTCGCCTCCCCCGCCGGCGCCTACGTGACGGGCACGACCCTCCTCGTCGACGGCGGGACCTCCCTCATCGGCGCGGGCCCCTTCCTGGACTTGATGTACGGCGACGCCTGATCAGGCCGCAGCGGCTTCGGAGACCGGAGCCGCGCCGCGGGCGTGGGTGCGCCCCTCGCCCCAGATCGTCTCCCAGACGAGGAGGACGAGCGCGAGCCAGAGCACGTCCGCGAAGACGAGGTGGACGAGCTGCATCCACACGGGCGCGAGGAGCACGACGTTCAGCAGGCCGAGGAGGAGCTGACCGAGGAAGGCGACCGTGACCGCCCGCGAGAGGAGGCGAACGCGCGGCGCTGGACGGAGCACGCGGAAGAGCGCCACCGACGCGAGCATCGTCGCCGCCGTCCCGAGCGCGAGGAACGGGTGGATCGCACGGAGACGCAGGAAGACGTGCGCCGTCGGCGAGACGTCCTCTGCGAGCCCCTCGCGGAGCGACGCCGCAGGGAAGAGCGTGTCTCCGAGCGCCGCGATCGCGCCGGTCGCGCCGATCGCGAGGAGCGACACGAGCGCCAGCACGGCGACGCCCCGCACGAGGACGTGGCCCTCGGGCTTCGTGGCCGGCGCCGGCGCCTCCTTCCGAGGCACCGTCATCGCCCACGCCGCGAGGACGAGCGCGGCGAGGAGGAAGAAGGTGTTGCCGAGGTGGAGGATCGACGAGAAGGCGCGCTTGACCGACTTCTCGTGCGCCACGAGCTCGAGCAGGACGAGGACGCCGCCGATGAGCGCCTCGCCGAAGCTGAAGAGCATCGCGAGGAGCGACGCGCGGCGCCCGACGTGCCCGCGGGGCAGCGAGCGACGCGCGAGCACGTAGAGGAGGACGACGAGGAGGACCGAGATGCCGCTCGTCACCCGGTGCGAGAGCTCGATGACCGTCTCGATGCTCTTCGGCCTCGGCACGACGTCGCCGTTGCAGAGCGGCCAGTGGCGGCCGCACCCCGCGCCGGAGCCCGTCGCCCGCACGAACGCACCCCACGCGACTACGAGCACGTTGTAGGCGAGCACGCCCCACGCGAACTTCGCGACGCGACGCGACGGGGACGGGGAGGTGGACGTCGTCACAGCGGCGATGACGTAGACCCGGGTGCGGCCTCCGGCAAGCGGCTTCGAACGCCGAGCGCGGGTGGGGCGAGGCTACCGAGCCTCACGTGCATCTGGTAGCTTCTTCGACCAGGTGGCGGAGCACTCGATCGCCGATCGCCGAGGAAACCTGGGGCGCTACGCGCTGCACGGCGAGATCGCCGCGGGCGGCATGGCGACGGTGCACCTTGCGCGGCTGCTCGGCCCCGTCGGCTTCGCACGCACCGTCGCGGTGAAGCGGCTTCATCCGCACCTCGCGCGCGATCCAGATTTCGTCGCGATGTTCCTCGAGGAGGCGCGCCTCGCCGCGCGCGTACGGCACCCGAACGTCGTCTCGACGCTCGACGTCGTGTCGGACGACGGCGAGCTCTTCCTCGTCATGGAGTACGTCGCCGGCGAGTCGCTGTCGCGCCTCGTCCGCAAGACGCGCGAGGCGGGCAGGCGCGTCCCCATCCGGCACGTGATCGGGATCATGGCGGCGACGCTCGAAGGTCTCCACGCCGCGCACGAGGCGAAGAGCGAGCGGGGCGTCCCGCTCGGGATCGTCCATCGCGACGTCTCCCCGCAGAACATCCATGTCGGCACCGACGGGGTCACGCGCGTGCTCGACTTCGGCATCGCGAAGGCGACGAACAGGGTGCAAGATACACGCACCGATCAGATCAAGGGGAAGATCGCGTACATGTCCCCGGAGCAGCTCGCGAAGGCGCCCATCGACCGCCGCGCCGACGTCTACTCCGCCTCCGTCGTCCTCTGGGAGGCCGTCACGGGTCACCGGCTCTTCACCGCCGACGACGTCCCCGCTCTCGTCTACGCCATCGTCAACGAGGACGTCCTCCCCCCGAGCTCGCTCGTTCCCGACGTGCCGAAGGGGCTCGACGAGCTCATCCTCCGCGGCCTCGACCGCGAGCCGTCGCGGCGATGGTCGAGCGCCCGAGAGATGGCCGAGGCGCTCGAGAGGATCCTCCCCCCCTCGCCCGCGCGCGAGATCGGCGAGTGGGTGGAGCAGGCAGCCGGTGAAGCGCTCGCCGCGCGGCAGGAGCTCGTCCAGTACATCGAGAGCACGAGCGCCCACACACCGCCTCCGGGGGGCGCCGGCCTCCGACTCGACTCGCCGTCGCGGCCGATCGAGGTGGCGAGCGGCGTCGTCAAGAGCGAGAGCGTGCCCGACGCGGTCCTGCGCGAGGCCGAGCGCGCCACGCTCCTCGAGGGCGCCGTCGCTCGCGCGCGCGAGGACATCGACGAGGACGACGACGAGGACGAGAGGGAGACGCTCGTGGCGTCGATGCACCCGAGCTTGCAGGGTCCCGTGCTCGTGTCGGTCGCGCAGCAGAACGCCGAGGGCCGCGCCGCGGCGACCGCGGAGCCCCCGGCGGTATCGCGCTCCTCCCACGCGAGGCCTCTCCTCTTCGGCGCCGCCGCGACCACGCTCTTCCTCGTGATCGCCATGGTCGTCCTCGCCATCGTCCGCTCTCCCGATCGCGAGGCCGCCCATCCGCCCGCGACGGCGCCCGCCGCGGTCGTCGTCGCCACGCCGACGGCGACGACGCACGAGCCCGAGTCCGCCGTGGTCCTCGGGGGGCAACGGGGGACGGCCCCCTCGGCGAGCGCGTCCAGCGTGTCGAGCGCGCCTCCGCCGCCCGCACCGCGCGCGACGAGCATGCTCGCTCCGGTGACGAAGCCTCGCCCGACGCCGAAGCGCTGACGACGCAGAGGCGGCGTGCGCCTCAGAGGAGCTTGCGCGGCGGGAGGATGACGTTCGCGACGAGGACGCCGATGACCAGCGCGGCGCCGACGAGCGTCATCGTGAAGGCCTTCTCCGCGCCCGCGAGGGCCTCCTTGCGGAGGAAGGCGCCGAGGCTCGTGAAGCCGAAGCTCCCCGGGACGAGGAGCATCATGCCCGGAAGCTGGAAGAGCTGCGCCGGGCGGTTCGTCACCCGCGCGAGGCCGTTCGCGAGGACGCACACGGAGAGCGCCGCGCAGAACGCCGCGACGTGGTCGGGCAGGTGCCGGAGCGCGAGCGCCGTCACGAGATAGCCCGTCGACCCCGTGAGGAGCGCGGCCCACAAGAAGCGGCGCGGCACTTGGAAGAGCACGGCGAACGAGATCGCCGACGTCGCGAGCGCGCCCGCCTGCCAGGCGACGCCGAGCGGCGGCCCCGCGATCGGAGGCACGACGGGGCCGCCTCCCATCCGATCGAAGGCGGCGACGAGCGCGAAGCCGAACAAGATGAGCAGGAGCGTGACGAGCGACTCGACGAGGCGCGCGGTGCCCGCGACGAGGTTCTTCTCGGCGACCTCGGCGAGGCCCGTCGTGAACGTCATCCCGGGGAAGAGCGCGATGGGACCGGCGAGGACGATCACCTCCGGCCGCACCTCGGGCCACGTCCGCGTCGCGAGCCACGCGCACACCGCCGCGAGGAGGCCGCCGAGGAAGTCGTGGAGGAGCTTCTTCTTCCGATCGCGATCGACGAGGACCCGCACGCCCGCGATCGCGGCCCCGACCACCGCGCTCACGGCGATGTCGACGACCCCACCGCCGAAGAACACCGCCGCCGCCGCGGAGGCCCCCGTCGACGCGGCCCAGACGAGGCCCGGCGACCAATAAGGAGGACGCGAAGTGACGGCGCGGATGCGGAGCCGCGCTTGCTCGATCGTGGCGCGACGCGCGACGACGTCGTTGAAGATCTCGTCGACGAGCGTGAGGCGCTCGAGATCCGTGCCCCACTCCGAGAGCCGCGTCATCCGATGGACCTCGGGCACGGTCTCGGGGAGCGCGCCCGTGCTGGAGCCCGGGTCTCGCTTCGGGACGACGCGGAGGAAGAGGCCGGTCGGCAGCGCGAACGGCTCGGCGTGGTAGCCCTCCGCCTCGGCGACCGCCCGGATCACGTCCTCGAGGCGATAGCTCGGACAGCCGTACGAGGCGAGCGTCGCACCGATGTCGAGGAGGTAGTCGGCGAGCTGCTCGCGCGAGCGCGTTCGCACCGAGCGGACCGGCGGGACACTCTCGTCGTCGTCGTCCGCCGCCACGTCACGCCGCGCGGACGGCGCGCAGAGGCTCGGGCATCACGAGCATCCGCGGCGGACGGAGGGGCTCCGGCGCCGTCAGACCGCGAAGAGACGTGAAGAGGACGCCCTCGTCCTCGGCCGAGAGGCGGTCGAACTCCAGCCCGAGGCAGACCCCGAGGTCGCCCGGGCGGCGGCCATGGAGCACACGCGCGACCGTGGCCGTCGCATCGATCCACACGTTGGTCCGCGGCGGCTTGAACGTGACGATGACCTCCTCGCCGGTCAGGACGCGGGTGCGGGCGCGCACCATCATGCCCTTCGTCGAGAGATCGAGGGCAAGATCCGCGACGAGACGGAAGTCGTGCTCCCGGACCACCTGGCAGTCGAGGCGGACGAAACGACGGAACGAGTGACGCACCGACTCACGGAACGACATGAGGGCCTCCACGAACGACGATCGTAAGGGGAGCGCACACCTCGGGGCCAAGAACCCGGGTGCCCTCCTGCGGAAGCGAACCGCATCGCCCCGTCCTCCGCGGGCCACTACCGTGTGCCTCGGGGATCATGGGACGACGCTCTCTATGGCTGCGCTACGGCTTCGCGCTCGCCGCGACGATCGCGGCCTGGGCGGCGCGCCATGCCTTCGATCCCGTCTGGGGCCACTCGCTGCCGTACCTGCTCTTCTTCCCCGCGGTGATGTTCGCCGCGTGGTACGGCGGCTTCGGGCCGGGCATCCTGGCGACGGTCGTCTCCGTCGGCGCCGCGTGGGTGTTCTGGGTCGCGCCCGAGCTCGACACGACGGGACTGGCGAGCGCGGGACTCGGCGTGGCGGTCTTCGGCGGGAGCGGCGTGGCGGTCAGCCTCGTCTGCGAGGCCCTGCTCACGGCGCGGGCGCGGGCGGAGGCCGAGGCCGACGCCGCGCACCGCTCGAACGAGCGCCTCCGCGTCGCGCAGGCGTTCGCCGAGGCGGGGCTCTGGGACTGGGACCTCGCGAGCGGGCAGATGTACACCTCGCCCGAGCTGGATGCGCTCCTCGGCGCGCGCGCCGGCACGTCGTCGTCGCGCGAGGCGTTCCTCGAGCGTGTCGCCGAAGAAGACCGCGAGCTCCTCGGCCGCGAGCTCGACGCGCTCACGGCCGGCGAGCACGAGCGCATCGACGTCCTCTTCCGCGTGCGGAGCGGCAAGCGCGTGCGCTGGCTCCGGTCCGTCGGGCGCGGGGAGCGCGACGCGAGCGGCGCGGTCGTCCGCCTGGCCGGCATCTCGATCGACGTCACGGAGAACGTGCTGGCGCGCGAGCGGCTCGCCGAGAAGGAGAAGCTCCTCCGCGAGTCGGGCGAGGCGAAGGACCGCCTCATCGCGATGCTGAGCCACGAGCTGCGGAACCCCGTGCACGCCATCGCGAGCGCGGTCGGGCTCCAGGAGCATGCAAGCGGCCGCGACGTGGAAGCCGCCGCCCGCGCGCGCGACGTCATCGCGCGCCAGGTGCGCCACCTCGAGCGGATCCTCGCGGACATGCTCGACGTGACGCGCGCCGTGAGCGGGAAGATCGAGCTCCGTCCCGAGCCCGTCGACCTCGCGACGCTCACGCGCAAGTGCCTCGAGACCCTGCACACGTCGGGCCGCACGGTGATGCACGAGATCCGCGCGTCCCTCGCCGAGGTGTGGGTCGATGGAGACCCGACCCGGCTCGATCAGGTCGTCACGAACCTCGTGACGAACGCGGTCAAGTACACGCCGGAGGGCCGCGAGATCAGCGTCGAGGTGAATGAAGAGGCCGGGAGCGCCGTCCTTCGGGTGCGCGACGAAGGCGCGGGGATGAGCGCGGATCTGTGCAAGCACGTCTTCGAACCGTTCGTACAAGGAGAGCAGACGCTGGACCGCTCGCAGGGCGGCCTCGGCGTCGGGCTCGCGCTCGTGCACCGGATCGTGGAAATGCATCGCGGCAGCGTCTCGGCGGAGAGCGCCGGCGCCGGCCGGGGGAGCACCTTCGAGGTGCGCATCCCTTCCCGACGGGCGGTGAAGCATCCCTCGAGCGCGTCCCACCGCGCGAAGCGAACGCCTCGCCGCGTGCTCGTCGTGGAGGACCACGAGGACTCCCGCGAGATGCTGAAGACGCTGCTCGAGGCCGAAGGGCACGAGGTCCGCGAGGCGTCGGACGGGCGGATGGCCGTCGAGCAAGCGCTCTCCTTCCAGCCCGACGTGGTGCTGCTCGACGTCGGCCTTCCGGTCTTCGACGGCTTCGAGGCGGCGCGCCGTATCCGCGCCGCCGGCGGGACGATGCGACTCGTGGCGCTCACCGGGTACGGGCAGGCGGAGGACATCGCCCGCTCGCGCGCGGCGGGCTTCGACGAGCACCTCGTCAAGCCGATCGATTCGCGCCGTGTCTCCGAGGCGGTCCACGCCACCTCCGTCCACGACGCCACGCCGGAGGCGGCGGGGACGCGCTAGGCTCGGACTCCGCAGAGGTGACGCGCGCCTCGGTCGTAGAGTAGCGTGGTGCGGAGATCACGAATGGAAGCGATGCTCAGCGGACGACGCAGGTTCGGCACGACGCTCCTCGCGGCGGCCCTGGTCTGCGCGGGGGGAGTTGGGGCGAGCGGCTGCGCGAGCAAGCCGACGATGCGTCTGAACCACGCCGAGGTGAGCGGCATGACGCTCGGCTTCCCGCCGAGCCTCTCGGTCGTGATGACGGTGTTCGTCGACGTCTACAACCCGAACTCGTACGACGTCGCGATCCGCGCCGTGCGAGGGACCGTCGTCCTCGCGAATCGGTACACGTTGCCGATGGACTGGCGGGTGCCCGGCGAGGGCGTCTGGCTCACCGCCGATGCGACGACGTCCGTGCGGGTGCCGGTGCAGATCCCCGTCGATCTCGCGATGGCGATCCTGCGCGAGGCCTACCAGGCGCCGAGCGTCTCCTATCGCTTCATGGGGCGCGCCGACGTCACGGCGACCCGCACCTTCAAGGTGGAGAAGGACGACTACGCCGTCGACGAGAGCGGGTGGATCCCCCGCCAGCAGATCGAGAACGCCCTCCGGATGGGGTTCTAGTCAGACGAGGCGCTCGGTCGTGCGCGCGACCGTCGCGAAGGTGGCGAGGAAGAGGGCCGTGACGACGGCGAGCCCGAGCTCTCGTGCCTGCGCGAGGTCGGTGCGGAGCGCGAGGGCGACGACGAGCCCTCCTGCGAAGAGGCCGGCGGCCATCGAGGCGTAGAGCGAGAGATCGGGCGCTCGGTCGCGACGTGCGTGGACCACGAACCCGAGCACGGCAGAGCCGACGACGACGGCGACGCCGCAGATCTGCGCCGTCTCGTGCATCGCCCGGTAACGGATCGCGAGCGACGGCACCGCGAAGACGACCGTGAAGTTGGCGAGCATCGTGCGGAGGAGGACGCCCGACGGAGCCGCTCCCTCACGGCGTCGCGCGAGGAGGAGCGAGGCGACGACCGCGGTGGGCCACGTGACGGCCAGGAGCGGGGCGTAGCGCGCGAGATGACCGAGGTTGTAGAGGAGGAGCGCGTCGTACGCCGCGAGGAGCGCGAGCGCGATGGAGCCGGCCCCCAAGAGGAAGATCAGGATGCCGATCACCGACGTGGGGCGCCCCTCGGTCGTGCGCGTCGCCGCGGCGTACGCGTCGTCGCGCCGCGACGTGAAGCGGACCCAGAGCGGGACGGTGACGGCGGCGAGCGCGCGGAGCACGAGGTCGTCGTGCGTGTACGGGTTCGGGAGCATGGTCTCCACGATCGAGAACGTCACGCTGAACGAGAGCGACGTCGCGAGGAGCACCGGCCACGTCGTGAGCGCGCGAACGACGTCTCGACCGAGGAGACGCGCGACCGCCAGATACGCGTAGATCGTGAAGGGGAGCTCGAGGAACGCCTGGACACGGAGCACGGACGGCGAGAGCCAGCTCGCGTCCTCTCCTGCGTGCGTCGCGAGCCAGCGGACTGCCGGCGCGTCGAGGGCAAGCGCGAACCAGCCCGTCTCTGCGATGTACGACCCGATGAACCGCGGGCTCCCGTGGTGGACGCGGAGCACGTACGCGTCGAACGCGATCTGGTTCGAGACGAGGAGGATCCACACGAGCGCCCACTGCGCGAGCGGATGCACGAGCGCGCGCGAGGCGAGCGAGCCCTGGCGCGCCACCAGCGGCGCGGGCGGAGACGCCGCCGTCCAGACTCCGAGGGCAGAGCCGACGACGGTGGAGCACACGACGACGAGATCGAAGAAGCGCACGTCCAGATCCTACGGTCCGGCTCGCGGAGAGGCTCGTCCGCGGCGCGCGCCGGGCGACCGCTCACCGGCGGATCGCGACCGCTCGTGGTATCGTGGACTTCCTCGTGGCGTCCTTGACCGGCTGGCTCGCAGCGATCGCGATCATCGTCGCAGGCATCGTCCCGCTGACCGTGCGCGTCCGTCAGGGCGGGAGGCGCGGCGCCCCGAGCTCGCCTCCGATCCGCCTCCACGTGGTCCTCGGCCTCTCGACGTCGGCCCTCGCGTTCGCCCACACCGTCACGATCATCCCCGCCCTCGGGTCACCCGCGGCGACGGCGGGCGGTATGCTCGCGCTCGTCCCCGGCGCGCTCGGCTTCCTCGTCCTCGTCGCGCACACGGGCATCGGGCTCCAGCTCAAAGACGAGAAGCTCCGCGCTCGCACGTCGAAGCGCCGGACGCATCTCGCGACGGCGCTGACGATCATCGTGCTCGTCGCCCTCCACGCCGGCGTGCTCGTATGGGCAGGCCGGCGCGGATAGGCGCCCTCGTCACCGACGCGACGCGCGGACCGCGAGCACGAGCCCCGTGAGGGCCACGGCCGCGCCGCCGAGCACCGTCGCGAGCGGGAGGATGTTGTGCTCGAGGACGTCGATCCGATCGGCCATCATGAGGATCATCCAGCGCCGCGCCTGATGGGGCGGCATCTTGTACGCTGCCGTGCGGATCAGGCCCGAGAGGCCGCGCTTCGGGGCGGTCGTCCCGTAGACCGGCGTGACGGGCCGCAGCGCGTCGATCGCCGAAGGCCGACCGTTGTGCTGCTGCTCGGGCGCCGTGTACGGCGGCGTCCCGATGGGATGCGGTGTCCGCTCCTGCGGGACGCCGGGGCGGTCCTCCCGCCGGAGATCCACCCCCCACCCCGGGATCGTGCTTCCGAGTGTCATCGACATGTTCTTCTCCATGGGGTCAGGCAGCCTGCGGGATGAGGACGCACTTGGTGCAGTTGTCACGCTTCGACGCGAAGATCCGGTACGCCTCGGGCGCGTCCTCGAGCGCGAAGCGGTGCGAGATGATCCCCTTGGGGTCGACGCGGCCCGCGCGGATGTGCTCGAGGAGGTGGGGCAGGTAGCGCTTCACGTTGCACTGCGCGGCACGGATGGTGAGGCCCTTGTTCATCGCCTCGCCGATCGGCACGAGGTTCCAGGGCGGACCGTAGACGCCGATCGCGACGACGTTGCCGCCGCGACGCACGGACTGGATGGCCCACATGAGGGCCGTCGCGGCCCCTGCCTGCAGCATCGACATGCCGAGCGCGCGCTGGAGGAACGACCCCGACGCCTCGCAGCCGACGGCGTCGATCGCGACGTCGGGCCCCCGACGGCCCTCGGTGATGTCCTTCAGGTACTGCACCACGCCGGCCTTGCCGTGCTCGGTGAAGTTGATCGTCTCGACCTTCGCCCACGTGCGCGCGAGCTCGAGGCGGTACTCGAGCTCGTCGACGACGATGACGCGGCCGGCGCCCTGGAGCCACGCCGACTTGGCCGCCATGAGGCCGACGGGACCGGCGCCGAACACGACCACGGTCTCCCCCTCCGCGATGTCGCCCATCTCGGCGGCCTGATAGCCCGTCGGGAGGATGTCCGTGAGGAAGAGGACGTCCTCCTCGTGCATGTCGGCGGGGATCTTCATCGGGCCGACGTCGGCGTAAGGCACGCGCACGAGCTCCGCCTGGCCGCCGTCGTAGCCGCCCGTCGTGTGCGAGTACCCGAAGGCGCCGCCGACGAGGTCGTTCGACGGGTTCGAGTTGTCACAGCAGCTCGTGAGGCCGCGCGCGCAGAAGAAGCACGTGCCGCACGAGATGTTGAACGGGACGATGATGCGGTCGCCCTTCGCGAGCGACTGGACGCCCGGTCCGACCTCTTCCACGACCCCCGCGAACTCGTGGCCGAACGTCGCGCCCACGCGCGTGTCGGGCACGAGGCCATGGTAGAGGTGGAGATCGGAGCCGCAGATCGCCGTTCGCGTCACGCGAAGGACGACGTCGTTGGGGTGCTCGATCCGCGGATCGGGCTTCTCGGCCACCTTCACGGTGGACGGTCCTCGATAGGTCAGCGCCTTCATGAGTCCTACCGGGCTGCAAACGGCGCACCGACGACGTGGTCGCCGGCAAGTCGTCGTCCTCGGGCGCGAGGCTCGACCGCGGACGTGCCTCAGTGGTGCGTGCCGAGCGTGACGCTGCCGTCCTCGGCGACCTGCGGGCTCGACCGCGTCGACCAGCGTGGCCCGGCCGCGAGCGGATCGGCCCAGCTCGCTCCCGGCGGCCAGACGTCGGACGCCGACTCCGTCGTGCGGGCGAGGCGCCGCGACGGATCGCACACCACCCGAGCGCCTTCGCCACGGCAGACCTCGAGGCTCTCGACGTAGAGCAGCGTCTCGTCGCCCTCGTCGGTGTGGATCACGCGTCCGAGCCACGTCGTGTGCGCCGAGAGCCAGCGGACGAGCAGCCGCGACGGGGCCGGCGCGGGCGCGGAGGTGACCTCCTCGATGCGGTGGCCGCCGGCGTGGCCGCAGCCGGGGTCGTCGTGGAGGTGCGCGTCGAAGACGACGCCGACGTCGGACCAGCCGGCGCTCGTGCGGACGAGGAGGCCGTGGACGCTCTGGGTGACGTCGGCGGCGGCGTACTCGGCGACCTCGAGGAACGGCGGGCGGAGATCGTGGACGGGCGGGCGCGCCCCGGCGATCGTGCAGGACGGCTCGACGCCGCCGGGGTAACCCGCGTCGTCCGGCCAGGCCTGCGCGAGCGCCGGCGCGACCGCCGCGCGCTGCGCCGTGCAGAAGTCCTCCGGCGTGGCGAAGACGCCGGCCGGCGCGGCCTCCGTCACGGAGGGGCCCGGCTCGGGCACCGGGACGACGAACGCGAGCGGCGCGATCGGGATCGCCTGTCGTGGTGTCTCGGCGCGACGACAGCCCGCGAGAAAGAGCAGTCCCGCGACGACGAGAGGAACACGCACGACGGATCTACGCCCCGCCGCGGGGGACGATTCCGCCGACGCGGAGCTACGCGGCGGTCAGCTTGCGGGCCGCGGCGATGACGTGCTCCGGCTTGAAGGGCTTCATGATCCAGCCCCTCGCCCCTGCGGCCTTGGCCCGCTGGACGAGGCCGTTGTGGCCCTCGGTCGTGAGCATGACCACGGCGAGCCCCGCGCGCGCCGGCTCGAGGCGGAGGCGCTCCACGAGCTCTAGCCCCGTCATGTTCGGCATGTTGATGTCGCACACGACGAGCTTCACGTCGGGGTGCGCCTCGAGCGACGCGAGGGCCTCGACCCCGTCTGCCGCCTCGAGCACGGCGAAGCCGGCCCCTCCGAGCGCGCGGCTCACCTGCGAACGGATCGTCATCGAGTCGTCGACCACGAGAACCTTCGTCATCAGAGTCCTTCCGATCATCAGAAGATGAGAAGCTCGCCCTCGACCACGGCCGCGTCCGTCAGGGGCGCCGTCATCTCGAGCGCGGGCGAGACCACCGCGTCGAAGCGGACGTGGACGACGCCCCCAGCGAGGTCGACCGCGAGGGACACCGAGGAGCTCGGCCCGAGATCGTGCGTCCGCAGGTCGATGCCGATCGCCGTGACCGGCGTCGCGACGACGACGAGCACGCCGCGAGCCGCGAGCTTGTTCTTGAAGCGGCCGAGGAGCTGGTTGGCGAGCTCCCCGAGGAGATCGCGGAGGAGCGCGTCCGACGGCGTCGACATGCCGACGTCGCTCGGCTGGAGACCGAGCGTGACCCGCCGGCTCGCCTGGAGGAGGAGCGACCCCTTCAGCGTGTCGCCGGCGTAGCCGATCATCGCGACGACGCTCTCGCCCGCGATCGCGAGGCCGTCGCATCGTCTGGGCTCGGCGCCGCCCCACATCTCACGCGCGGCGCCTGCGAGCGCATCGACGATGTCGTTCCACGGATCCATCGTCGTCCTTCCTTCTTCCTCGGTCATGCGGCCTCGGGAAACACGAAGCGCAGCGTGGTCCCGAGCCCGTGCTCGCTCGCGACCGAGATCCGTCCGCCGAGAGCTCGAGTCGCCTCGAGCATCGCGCTCATCCCGACGCCGCGTCCCGAGAGCGGGGTGACGGTCCGGGCGGTGGAGATCCCGCCTTCGAAGAGCGCCGCGCGGAGGTCGGCCTCCGTCGCGGTCGGGAGCCCCTTCCGCGCCGCCTCGGTCGCGATGCGATCCCAGTCGATGCCGCGACCGTCATCGGAGATCTCGAGGACGAGCCCTCGCTCTTCGCGCTGCGCCCGGAGCTCGATGCGCCCGACGGCGGGCTTCGCCGCGGCGACCCGCTCCGCGGGGCTCTCGATGCCGTGATCCACCGTGTTGCGGATCGCGTGGACGAAGGTGGACAAGAAGGGGCCCCACGAGCGAGGGTCGAGCCGGAACGCGTCGCACACGACGTCGACGCGCACGCGCTTCTCGAGCCGCCGCGCGATGCTCGCCGCGTGCTCGGCGAAGGTCTCGAGGCGTCGCTCGAGAGGCTCGAGGCGGAGGTCGCGGACGCGCGCGCCGATCTCCTCGTGGGAGCGGCCGAGGCTCACTGCGCGCTCGAGCGCATCGAGGGCCGGCCGGTCGACCTGGAAGGCGTCGCGCTGGGCGCCGACGAGCCTCTCGACGTCGGCCGTGAGCGCGGCCCAACGCCTGGCGAGCCCCTCGAGCTCCGCGCGCGGGATCGGGTCGCGCTCCTCGAGCGCATGGCAGAGCTCGGCGACGCGCGCGAGCCCGAAGACGCCCGCGTTGCCCTTGAGCGTGTGGAGCATGCGACGCTGGGCTGGCGCCTCCGAGACGATCCCGGAGACGAGCGCGCTCGCCTCCTCGAAGAAGTCGAGGAACGCGCGGCGATCGGAGAGGACCTTCTCGACGAGCGACATCGTCTCGCGGCGCTCGGCGTCCGCCTTCTCGGCCGCGTGGGCGTCGGACACGTCGACGACGCACACGAGGAAGCCATGCGGGACCGGCACGTCCCCGATCGCGCGGTACGAGAGCGAGTACGTCCGTGCGCCGGACGTGAGCGTCGTCGGGACCTGGCCGAGCGCGACCTCGAGCGGGAGAAAGCCGTCGACGACCTGCTCCCAGGCCGCGCGTGCCGCCCCCGCGTAGGCCTCGTTCGTGCGACCGAGGACATCGAACAGGGTCTCGCCATCGCGGGCCTCACGCCCGAAGCGAGCGTCGAACCACGCCGTTCGCTCCCCCGCCATCCGGCCCGTCTCGTCGATCATGACGAGGCCCTGCTCGACGTGGTCGAGCACGAGCCGCATGTCGGACTGACGGCGGCCGACCTCGGCGGTGCGGGCGACGACGATCGACTCGAGGCCGATGACGTTGTCGAAGAAGCTCCGGGCCATGTAGATCGCGCCGACGGACTCGAGCGCGACGAAGGCGGCGTGCACCGCGACGACCCACACCGGCGCGTCGTAGTTGAAGACGCTCCGCGGGAGGACGAACCAGAGGAGCAGGTGGTGGGCGGCGACCGTCGCCGCCGCCGCGACGACCACCAGCGGATTGCCGAACACCGCGAGCATCGCGATGAGGGCGAAGAAGTAGAAGTGCATCTCGATCTGCGTCGGCCCCTGACCGAAGTGGACGAGGAGCGCGCCCATCGCCATCGCCGCCACCCCGTGGACCACGGAGATGGCGCGCGGATGGGCGACCGTCGCGGACGCGAGGACCGGCCCCGCGAGGACGAGGAGGCCGAGCGACAGCGCGAGGGCCGCCCCGGTGCCGTTGAGGAGGCCGAGGAGCCCGAGGGCGGGGACGTGCAAGGCGAAGAACGCGAGCGCGACGCGGTTCGTCTTCGCGAGGTACGCGCGCTCGAACGGCGTCACCTCGCGCGGGAGCACGAGGAAGCGGAGGAGCGACGTCACGGCAACCCCAGCGGATTGCGCTCGGCGCGGAGCTCCTCGGCGACGGCGCAGCCGTAGATCGGGAGCGGGACCGGCTCGGCCCCGGTCGTGGCGGCGGCGAGGATCTCGCGGTCCCTGAGGACGAGCCCCTGCTTCCTGTCCGTGTAGCCGCCGAAGTAGAGCGTGCGATCGGACGGGGACGCGACGAAGAAGACCGGTGCGCTCGCGACACCGTAGCGGGACGACAGGTCCTCGCGCGTCGTCGACGTGACCGCGATACCCCGCTCGGCGAAGCGGCGCTCGAGGACGGCATCGCGGCCGACGAGGAGGACGTGCTCGGCCACGTCGCGCGTCCGTCGGGAGAGGATCGCCTCCGCGACGCGCTGCGAGCAGCGGCACTCGGTGAAGAGGACGTGCACGGCGAGCGCCTTCCCCGCGTCCGCAGGGCGGCGCAGCGCCGCGAGCGCCACACCCGCGCTCGACCCGGAGCTGCCGGGCAGCGGCAGGAGGTGCTGCGCGAGGAAGGTCGAGCCGACGGCCGCCGTGGACGCGAACCACAGCCCGAGCGCAACATTCCGGATCCCCGTCGAAACCTTCCGCATCCGAGAGGCAGAACGGTCGGAGCCGGTCGTTCTGCAGGTCGGCCTTTACGACCTGGCGTCGGTGGAGTACCACTCAGGCCGTTCGCGCCCGTAGCTCAGCTGGATAGAGTGGCGGTTTCCGAAGCCGTAGGTCGCAAGTTCGAATCTTGCCGGGCGCGCCAGTTCGATACTCAGGCCCTGCGCCGAGGTGCGGGGCAGCGGCCCGTTCGACGATGACCGCGGCACCGGCGAGCAACAGACGGAGCGTCCGTCCCGGAGTCACCGCTTCTGGCAGGTGCCGACGGAGTCTGGACAGCGGTAGGTCGCGAAGCACGTGAGCCCCGGGCCGCACGCCACGTGCGTGACCCCTCCGCAGGCTTCGCCCTCTCCCGGGAGCCGCGCAGCGGAGAGTGATCGGGCGCAGCCCGCCGAACCGTCGCCGAGAGGGGGCGCCGGCGACGTCGGGACGTCGGGCCTCGGCGGCGACGTCGGCAAAGGTGGCGGCGGCGACGTCGGCAAAGGTGGCGACGGCGAAGTCGGCATCGGTGGCGGCGGCGAAGTCGGCAAAGGTGGCGGCGGCGACGCGGGCACGGCGGAGGCTCCGCAGCCGATGCCGAGACATGCGCCTGCGAGGACCGTCGCGAGCGGGTACCTAGTCATCGGCGAGCACCTTACTCGAAGCTGCGTGGCCCCGCGGGGCTCAACGCTTGCGGCTCAGCCGCAGCCGTCGAACCGCGAGCGCGTCGCGCACGTGACACGCGGGCACGGGCTAGACTCGGCGCGTGGGGCTCTCGGTCTACCCTCGCGTCGACGCCTACCTCCGGAGCCTCCCGGATGGCATCGACTCGCACCCGACGTGCGGCGAGAAGGCGTCGATCGTACACACGTGGATCGCAGCTTCGCCCCCGCTTCGCCACGCGGAGCTCCTGCCCCCGGCCGCACGACGGCTGCTCGAGGTCCCGCCGGCCGAGTTCGTCTGGGTGCCCGTCGTGCACGCGAACGCGCTCTACCTCGCCATCGCGGACGAGCACTTCCCGGACGACGACGCGTATGTCGCGTTTTGCCGGGACAACAACGCGACGCTCCTGAGGTCGTCCCGCTACCGGACGATCGTCAACGTCGCCACGCCGCGCGCGTTCCTCCTCGCGGCGAAGATCGGATTTCAGCGCCTCCACCGCGGGACGACGATGGCGATCTCGCAGAGCAGCCCGTCCTCGATCGCCATCCGCGTGTCGTGGCCGGCATCGGCGTGGCCGCGGCTGCTCGCCGCCGCGCTGGGCACGGCGTGGGAGGTCGGCGTCGAGGAGACGCGCCTCGTCCGCAGTGCGCGCACGAAGCTCGAGAGCTTTTCGGAGGTCGGCGCCGCGTACGACGTCTCCTGGACGTGACACGCTTCAGCGTGCCGACGCCCGCGCCGCGACCCGGCGTCGGAGGGCCTTCTCGACACCGACAACGAGGAAGGCGATCGCGCCTACGCCGAGCACGCGCAGCCAGGCCGCGACACCGATGGGCGCGCTGCCGAAGACGTCGTTCATCGGCGGCGCGTACGTGAACGCGAGCTGGAGCACCGCCATCGCGCCGATGCCCGCCCATACCCAGGGGTTCGAGCGAAGTCCGATCGCGGACAGCGGCGCGAGGAGGGAGCGGCAGTTCAAGAGATAGAACGCCTCGACGGCGATGAAGACGTTCGTCGCCACCGTGCGCGCCTGGGCGAGCGTCGCGCCCGTCGCGAGCTCGTACTCGTAGAGACCGAAGGCGCCAGCGAGGAGCATGAGAGAGACGAGCCCCGTCCGCTTGAGGAGCTCCGGAGTGAGCAGGGGGCGGGTCGGTGCGCGCGGGGGACGCTGCATGACGTCCGCTTCACGCGGCTCGAACGCAAGCGTCATCCCGAGCAGCACGGCCGTCGTCATGTTGATCCAGAGAATCTGGAGCGGGAGGATGGGCAGCTCCGCGCCCAGCGCGATCGCAGCCGCGATGACGAGACCCTCGCCGATGTTCGTCGGGATCGTCCAGAGGATGAACTTGCGCAGGTTGTCGAAGACCCCACGCCCCTGCTCCACCGCCGCCGCGATCGACGCGAAATTGTCGTCGGTGAGCACCATGTCCGCGGCCTCCTTGGCGACGTCCGTCCCGGCGAGGCCCATCGCGACGCCGATGTCGGCTTGCTTGAGGGCCGGCGCGTCGTTGACACCGTCGCCCGTCATGGCGACGACGTGGCCCGCCGCCTGGAGCGCGCGGACGATGCGCAGCTTGTGCTCCGGCGCCACGCGCGCGAAGACGTCGACCTTCGGGAGCCGCGAGGCGAGGTCGTCGTCCGCCATGCCCGCGAGCTCCTTGCCCGTCACCACCTGGACGCGTCCATCTCCGAGGCCGATCTGCTCCGCGATCGCCGCCGCTGTCTTCGCATGGTCCCCGGTGATCATCTTCACGGCGATCCCCGCACGCCGGCAGGCGGCGACGGCCTGCACGGCGTCGGGCCGCGGCGGATCGATCATTCCTTCGAGGCCGAGGAAGGTGAGGCCCGACTCGACGTGTCCGCGTTCGAGGGTGGTCGTGCCGTCGGGGACGGTGACGCGGGCCATCGCGATCACGCGCAGCGCGGACGCCGCCATCCGATCCGCAGACTCTTCGATGCGCTGCCGGTCGAGCGGGACGACCGCGCCGTGCTCGTCGAGCGCGTCGAGGCTCGCGTCGAGGATCCTCTCGAGCGACCCCTTCACGTACGCGATCGGCGCGCCGTCCTCGCTGCGTCGGTGCAGGGTCGCCATGTACTGGTGCTCGGACTCGAACGGGACCGTGTCGAGCCGACGCCAGGCGCAGGTCTCTCGCTCTCCCATGCCGACCTTGGCTGCGGCCACCACGAGCGCGCCCTCCGTCGGATCGCCTGCGATCGAGTGGCTGTCCGCTGCAGGGTCGCGCTTCAGCTGGGCATCGTTGCACAGGAGGCCGGCGAGCATGCACTCGCGGACGGCGACGGACGCCTCGGCGTCCGGAGAGCCGGGCACGGCGACGATGCTTCCTTCCGGCGCGTACCCGGCGCCGGAGACCTCGTACGCACCGTCGGACGTCGCGACGGCCTGAACGGTCATCTGGTTGCGCGTCAGGGTTCCCGTCTTGTCGGAGCAGATGACGGTCGTGCTGCCGAGCGTCTCGACGGCGGGGAGCTTCCGGATGAGCGCGTTCTGACGCGCCATGCGCGCGACGCCGATGGCGAGGATGATCGTGACGGCCGCCGGCAGCCCCTCCGGGATCGCCCCGACCGCCAGGGCGACGGCGGCCATGAACATGTCGTTCGCGCTCTCTCCGCGCGCGACGCCGGCCGCGAAGCCCACGGCCGCGACGACGAGGATGGCCACGAGCAGGATGCGGCTGAAGTGCGCGATCTTGCGCGTCAACGGCGTCGCGAGCGGCTCGACGCCGGACAGCATGCGCGAGATGCGCCCGAGCTCCGTACGATTGCCGGTGGCGACGACGATGGCCCGCGCACGCCCGTACGTCACGAAGGTGGAGGCGTAGGCGAGGTTCGTGCGGTCCGCGAGCGTCGCGTCGACCTCGACGCGAGCAAGGCTCTTCTCGACCGGGACCGACTCGCCGGTGAGGGCGGACTCGTCGACGCGCAGATCGCGGGCCTCGAGCAAGCGGACGTCCGCCGGAACGCGATCGCCGGACTGCAGGAGGACGACGTCACCGGGGACGAGCGACGCGGACGGGACCCGGACGATCTCGCCGTCGCGCACCACACACGCTTCGCTCGCCATGCGCCGTGACAAGGACTCGATCGCCTGGAGCGCCTTGTTCTCCTGGACGAAGCCGAGGACGGCATTGACGAGCACGACACCGAAGATGACCCCGCTGTCGACCCACTCGCCCAGGAGTGCGGTCGCTACCGTCGCCCCGAGGAGGACGTAGACGAGGGGAGCGTGGAACTGGAGAGCGAACCTGAACAGCGGCCCGGGACCGCGCTTGCCCGTGAGCACGTTCGGCCCGAAGCGGCCCTGACGCGCGTCGACCTCGACCGGACGAAGGCCACGCGTCGCGTCCGAGTCGAGGATCTCGAGCACGGCCTCGCGATCGAGGTGGTGCCACGTGCGTTCGAGGAGCGTGTCCATCGCGCACGAGCGACCGCAAGGGTCGTGCCTCGGCCGGCAGAGGCGACGGACCTCGTACGACTGGCACGTCCCATGCGACCGCGCCGACGTGCGTCGCGCGTTCTTCATCCTCCTTGTCACCGCCGGCTGCGCGCGGTGCCCGCGCGACGCAGGGATTGCGCCCCGCGCTGCAGGGCGTGCAGCCCTCGCTCGCGTCGGAAGGAAGACCTCGTGACCCCCCAGGCCCGCTACCGAACGCTCGACGCCAACGAGGCCGTGGCCGAGGTGGCCTACCGGCTGAGCGAGGTGATCGCCATCTATCCGATCACGCCTGCGTCGGCGATGGGCGAGCACGCCGACGCCTGGTCCGCGGACGGGCGCGTGAACCTGTGGGGCACCGTCCCCGCGGTCGTCGAGATGCAGTCGGAGGGGGGCGCGGCCGGCGCCGTCCACGGCGCGCTGCAGGCCGGCGCCCTCGCGACCACGTTCACCGCGTCGCAGGGGCTCCTGCTGATGCTCCCGGACCTCTTCAAGATCGCCGGGGAGCTCACGTCCTTCTGCATGCATGTCGCGGCGCGCACGGTGGCCACGCACGCGCTCTCGATCTTCGGCGATCACTCCGACGTCATGGCGGCGCGGAGCACCGGCATGGCGCTGCTCGCCTCCGGGTCGGCGCAGGAGGCGCAGGATCTCGCGGCGATCGGACACGCGGCGACCCTCCTCGCCCGGGTGCCCGTCCTGCACTTCTTCGATGGGTTCCGGACCTCGCACGAGATCACCAAGGTCACGCCGCTCGACGACGAGACGCTCCGCGCGCTCCTCGACGTCGAGGCGCTCCGCGCGCATCGGGCGCGCGCGCTCGACCCCGACCGACCGGTGGTGCGCGGCACGTCGCAGAACCCCGACGTCTACTTCCAGTCACGCGAGGCCGTCGAGCCCTTCTACGCACGGCTACCCGCGGTCATGGACGAGACGATGGCGCGCTTCGCCGCGCTCACCGGCCGGCGCTACAGGCTCTTCGACTACGCGGGCCCCCCGGACGCGGAGCGGATCGTCGTGCTCATGGGCTCGGGCGCGGGGTGCGCGCGCGAGACGGTCGACCATCTCGCAGGGCGAGGCGAGCGCGTCGGCGTCCTCGAGGTCCGGCTCTTCCGCCCCTTCTCGGTCGAGCACCTCCTCGCCGCGCTGCCGAAGACGACGCGCGCGATCACCGTGCTCGATCGCACGAAGGAGCCCGGCTCGAGCGGGGAGCCGCTCCTCCAAGAGCTCACCGCGGCGCTCGTCTCCGCCGTCCAGCGTGGAGACCTCCCCGCGCTGCCGCGCCTCGCGGGCGGTCGCTACGGGCTCGCGTCGAAGGAGCTCACGCCCGCCATGGTGAAGGCGGTCCTCGACGAGATGCGCGGTGCGTCTCCGAGACAGCGCTTCACGGTCGGGATCCGCGACGACGTCTCGGCTTCCTCGCTCGCGTACGATCCGACGTTCGACGTCGAGCCCGACGACGTGACGCGCGCGCTCTTCTTCGGGCTCGGCTCCGACGGCACCGTGTCTGCGAACAAGGCGTCGATCAAGATCATCGGCGAAGAGACCCCGCTCTTCGCCCAGGGACACTTCGACATCGACTCGCGGAAGGCCGGAGCCACCACGGTCTCGCACCTGCGCTTCGGCCCGCGACCCATCCGCTCGACCTACCGGATCCGTCGGGCGCACTTCATCGGCGTCCACGATCCCGAGGCGCTCGAGCGCCGCGACGTGCTCTCCGCGGCGATGCCGGGGACCACCGTGCTGCTCAACACCGCGATCGCGCCCGATCGCCTCTGGAGCTCGCTGCCCCGCGAGGTCCAGGAGGCCCTGGTCGCGAAGCGCTGCCGCTTGTTCGTCATCGACGGCTACGCGGTCGCGGAGGGCGCAGGGCTCGGTCGGCGCATCAACATCGTGATGCAGGCGTGCTTCTTCGCGCTCTCGGCGGTGCTGCCTCGGGCCGAGGCGATGACTCGGATCCGCGAGTCCGTCGAGCGCACGTGGGGCAAGCGCGGCCCCGAGGTCGTCCGCCGCAACGTCGCCGCGCTGGAGTCCTCGCTGGCGGCGCTCCACGAGGTGGAGGTCCCCGACGCCGTCACGACCGAGCGACGTCGTCCGCCGCCCGTCGCGAAGGACGCGCCGGCGTTCGTGCAGCGCGTGACGCGCCTCTTGCTCGAGGGGCGCGGCGACGAGCTGCCGGTGAGCGCGTTCCCGCCGGACGGCACGTGGCCGAGCGGGACGAGCCGGTTCGAGAAGCGCGCCATCGCGCTCGAGATCCCCATCTGGCAGCCCGACCTGTGCGTGCAGTGCAACTTCTGCTCGATGATCTGCCCCCACGCCGCGATCCAGACCAAGGTCTTCGATCCGGCGGCGCTCGGAGCGGCTCCGGCGAGCTTCCGGTCGATGCGAGAGGCCTTCGAGCCTGCGCTCGACGGCATGCAGTACGCCGTGCAGGTCGCGCCGGAAGACTGCACCGGCTGCGGCCTCTGCATCGAGGTCTGTCCGGCGAAGGACAAGCACGACCCGCGACGGAAGGCGCTCATGGCGGAGCCGCTCGCGGCGCATCGCGAGGCCGAACGGGAGGCGTTCGCGTTCTTCGAGACGATCGCGTCCGCAGACCTCGCGTCGCTCCCCATCGACAAGCGCACGGCTCCCTTCCGCTTGCCGCTCTTCGAGTTCTCCGGAGCATGCGCCGGATGCGGCGAGACACCGTACCTGCGCCTCCTGACGCAGCTCTTCGGCGATCACCTCCTCCTCGCCAACGCGACGGGCTGCTCGTCGATCTACGGCGGCAACCTCCCGACGACTCCGTACACGACGAACCGCGACGGCCGAGGCCCCGCGTGGTCGAACTCCCTCTTCGAGGACAACGCGGAGTTCGGCTTCGGCATGCGCCTCGCCGTCGACGTCGAAGCCGCGAGGGCGAAGTCGCTCCTCCGCGCGCTTTCGGGCCGTCTCCCGCCCGCGCTCGTCGACGGGCTCCTGTCGAGCGGCTCCGACGAGGCCTGGTACGCGGCGCAGCGGGATCGCGTCGCGGCGCTCCGCGCGGCGCTCGAGGCCGACGCATCCGCCGAGGCACGCGCGCTCCTCGAGGTCGCTCGCGGGCTCGTCCCGCGCAGCGTGTGGATCGTCGGAGGCGACGGGTGGGCGTACGACATCGGCTACGGCGGCCTCGATCACGTGCTCGCGTCGCACGCGAAGGTCAACGTCCTCGTGCTCGACACGGAGGTCTACTCGAACACCGGCGGCCAGCAGTCGAAGGCGACGCCGCTCGGCGCCGCCGCCAAGTTCGCCACGGCGGGCAAGGCGACGCGGAAGAAGGATCTCGGCCTGCTCGCGATGAGCTACGGCCACGTCTACGTCGCCCAGATAGCCATGGAGGCGCGCAGCGCGCAGACCGTGCAGGCGTTCCTCGAGGCCGAGCGACATCCGGGTCCGTCGCTCCTCATCGCGCACAGCCCCTGCATCGCGCACGGGTACGACCTCGTCCACTCGCCTGCGCAGCAGAAGCGCACGATCGCGAGCGGGATGTGGCCGCTCTATCGGTTCGATCCGAGCCGCGTCGCGCAAGGCGAGAGCCCGCTCGTGCTCGACTCGGGGAAGCCCACCGTCGACGTCGCCGTCGCGATGGGGAACGAAGCGCGGTTCCGCATGGTGGAGTTGCGCGACGCCGAGCGGTACGCGCGTCTCGTCACGGCGGCGCGCGAGGCGGTCCGACAGCGCTACGCCCTCTACGAGCAGCTCGCCCGCATCCACCTCCCCTCGGAGAAGCGCGATGGTTGATCTCACCACGTCCTGGCTCGGTCTCTCCCTGCGGAGCCCGCTCGTCGTGGCGGCGAGCCCGCTCTCGAAGGACGCCTCGGCGATCGCGGAGGCGGTCGCGGGCGGCGCCGGCGCCGTCGTCATGCGCTCGCTCTTCGAGGAGCAGCTCGTCCATGAGCAGATGGGCCTCCATCGGTTCCTCGACGCGCGCGCGGACATGGACGCGGAGGCGCGGAGCTACGCGCCCGGTCCGCACGCGTTCTCGGCCGACGCCGAGCCGTACCTCGCCGAGCTCGCGCGGCTGAAGAAGCGCGTCGACGTGCCCGTCCTCGCGTCCCTCAACGGCACGACCCCCGGCGGGTGGACCTCGTACGCGAAGCGGCTCGAGGATGCCGGGGCGGACGCGCTCGAGCTGAACCTCTACGAGGTCGGCAGCGCCCCGGACGAGACCGGCGCCGAGGTCGAGGAGCGGCAGCTCACGGTCGTTCGCGGCGTGGTCGCGGCGGTGGCGATCCCCGTGAGCGTCAAGATCACGCCGTTCTACGCGTCCGTCACCGCTTTCGTGCGAGCCCTCGAGCGCGCGGGCGCGCGCGGCGTCGTCGTGTTCAACCGCTTCTACCAGCCGGACATCGCGCTCGACACGCTCGACGTGGACCGCCACCTCGTCCTCTCGACCTCGGCCGAGCTCCCCCTTCGGCTCCACGCGCTCGCGCGGCTCTCGCCGGTGACGGGCCTCTCGCTCGCGTGCACCGGCGGCGTCCACTCGGGGCTCGACGCGGCCAAGGCCATCCTCAGCGGCGCGCACGCCGTCGAGCTCGCCTCGGTGCTGCTCGAGCGCGGGCCGGGGCACTGCGCGGTGCTCCGCGACGAGCTCGCAGGGTGGCTCCGCGAGAAGGGCTACGCGTCGAGCGCCGAGGCGCGCGGCGTGCTCGATCTCCGCTCCGCGCCCGATCCCCGCGCGTGGGAGCGGCTCGACTACGCGCAGATGCTCGACGGATGGCGCCCGTCGCGATCCGGGAAGAGACGACCATGAGCTCCTCGAGGAGCTCCGGAGGCTCGTGCACGATACCTGCGAGGTTGCGCGTGCGGTCGCGAGGTCTCCCATGGCGGTGCGTTCGCTTCGCCCTCTCGATCGTCCTCGCGCTGGCGCTCGTTCTGGCGCTCGGCCCGACGGCCCGCGCGTACGAGGCAGGGGCCCCGGCCGACACGGCGTGCGATGCCGCGACCGCGGCGTGCGCGCTCGAGGCGACCGGCCGTCCCGCGACGACGCCCGCCCGGTCGGCCGATCCCGCGGCGTCGTCTCCCACGGTCCTCACGTTCTTCTGGGGTGTCGGCTGCCCGCACTGCGAGGAGGCCAAGCCGTTCGTCGATGCGCTGGAGAAGGACGAGCGCCGGATCCGCGTCGAGCGCGTCGAGGTTCGGCGCGACGCCCAGGGCAGGACCCGCTTCGTCGAGCAGATGACCCGCCTCGGGGCGGCCGGCGCGGGTGTTCCGACCTTCGTGATCGGCGACGGATACGTCGTCGGCTACGCGAGGGGCGAGACGGACGGGGAGGTGCGTGAGCTGGTTTTACGCTCGCTCGATCGCGAGGGCCCGACGGCCGGCACGTCGGCGAGGTCGCGCGTGGTGCAGGTGCCTCTCCTCGGCCCTGTCGACCCTGCGTCGGTGTCGCTCCCCGGGCTCACCGTGGCCATGGGGCTCGTCGACGGCGTGAACCCGTGCGCGATGTGGGTGCTCATCGTGCTGATGGGGTTTCTCCTCCACGTGAAGCAGAAGCGCCGCATGGTCCTCTACGCGTGCACCTTCATCTTCATGTCCGGCGTCGTCTACTTCGCGTTCATGACCGCGTGGGCGGCTCTGTTCCAGCTGATCGGCTTCTCGCGCATCGCCACGGTGGTCCTCGGCGGCGCGCTCCTCGTGATGGGGCTCGTCAACCTGAAGGAGCTCGTCTGGTTCAAGAAGGGCTTCTCGCTGATGGTCCCGGACAAGGCCAAGCCGGGCCTCTTCCGGCGCATGCGCGCGATCACCGGCGCTGCGAGCCTGCCGGCGGCGCTCGCGGGCGTCGTGGCGCTCGCCTTCGTCGTGAACCTGATCGAGCTCGGGTGCACCATCGGGCTCCCGGCGGTCTACACGCGCATCCTCTCGATGCGCGAGCTGTCCGCGGGCGCGCGCTACGCGTACCTCGCGCTCTACAACGTCGCCTACGTCGTTCCGCTCCTCGCCATCGCGCTCGCGTTCATCGCCCTCCGCCGGCGCTTCACGATGACCGAAGGCGCAGCGAAGGTCCTGAAGGCGATCAGCGGCGCGCTGCTCACCCTCTTCGGGCTGCTCTTCCTCCTCGCGCCAGAGCTGCTACTCGGGTCATGATGCCGACGTTGAACACCGACAAGACCATCCTCTTCCTCTGCGTCGCGAACTCCGCGCGGAGCCAGATGGCCGAAGGGCTCGCCCGCAAGCTCTTCGGCTCCCGCTTCACCGTGGCGAGCGCCGGGAGCGAGCCGTCGCACGTCAACCCGTACGCGATCGAGGTGATGCGCGAGGTCGGCGTGGACCTCACGACGCATCGCTCGAAATCCGTGCAGACGATCGACCCGAGCACGGTCGGCACGGTCATCACGCTCTGCGCGGAGGAGGTCTGTCCCGTCTTCCTCGGCCAGGCGCGCAGGCGCCACTGGCCGATCCCCGATCCCGCGAGCAAGGACGCGAGCATCCCGCGCGAGGAGATGCTCACCCGCTTCCGCGCCGCACGGGATCAGATCCAGGGACGGCTGGACGTGCTCGCCGCGCTGCTCGACGTCCCCGAAGGTCCACGACCCGACGAGCTCCACGCGAGCGTCCGCGTGAGAGACCTCGCGAAGAGCGCGCGCTTCTACGCGTGGCTGCTCGGGTCGGAGCCGAAGGAGTGGACCCACCGCTACGCCACGTTCGTGCTGCCCGATCTCCGCACGAACTTCGTCGTCGTCGTCGCCGACGGCAAGGAGCTCCACCACGACACGCTCTACCACCTCGGCATCGGCGTCGCGGACAAGCGCGCCGTCGTCCGCGCGTACGAGCTCGCGCGGGCGGCGAGCGTGACGGTGACGAAGCCGCCGCGGACGACGTGGCGGGGCACGCCGCTCCACGAGCTCTGGCTCGAGGATCCCGACGGAAACCTGGTCGAGATCTACGCCCGCCTCACGGACGCCGAGCTCGCGGAGAAGCCCCTGGACCTCGAGCCCGTCGCGCTCGCGTAGCCGCGGGCGATCGATGACACGAGGGGCGCGTGAGCTCCTCATGGATCGCGGGTCCGCGGCTCGGCCCGATCCGCTCGGGGCGAGGGCAGCCGGGAGGAGCACGCATCCTCCCGGCGAAACGCGAGGAGAACGAAGGAACGATTGTTGCTCGAGGCGCCTGGGATGACACTCTCCCACGTTCGCCGACCGTGGCTCCTCGCTCTTCCCGCGTGCGCCGCCGGGCTCGTGCTCGGCCTCGGCGCATGCAGCGCCGCGCCCGACGGCGAGCCGGGTGGCGGGGCGAGCGCCTCGAGCACGACCCGCGGGAGCTCGTTCGCCGAGATCGAGCGCAAGGTGTACGCGTCGCCTCGCCTGGACCTCCCGGAGCGCGGCAAGCTCGGCGTGTGGGACGTCGTCCGGAACGTCTTCGGCTCCGAGGAGCGCCCGAGCCACCCGCTCGGCGTTCGGAGCCGACGCACCCTCGTCGACGTCGCGGACGAGCGCCCGCCGGAGGACCGCGCCGACGACAAATGGCTCCACCCTCGCGGCGCGTGCGCGGCCGGCCGCTGGCGGATCACGACCGCGAGCGGGGCCACGGGGCTCTTCGACCAGGGCGTCGACGTCGACGCGATCGTGAGGGTGTCGTCAGGGACCCGCGACTCGGTGAGCGGCACCGACCGGATCCTCGGGATGGCGATCAAGCTCTTTCCCGCGGCGAGCCCCGACCAGAAGACGCGCACCCGCAACCTCGTCATGCTCGACGCGTACGGGTTCGAAGCGTCGAAGCGATGGCGCACGTTCCACGAGGACGACGGCGCGCCCGTCCACTTCACGAACGTCGCGCCGGCGACCAGCGCCCTCGGCAGGTTCCTGAGCTCCTTCTTCGATCGGTTCGACAACCCGAACTGGGCCCGACCGCTCTACGGCGTGGCGAACGCGAGCCCGGGTGGCGGGGTGCTCCTGTCCTCACGCGCACCCTACGAGATTCGGGTTCGTCCGGCGGTCGTGGCGGAGCGAGCTCCCGCGGACGCGCCGCCGACGGACTTCCGCGCCGAGCTCCTCGCTCGCACCGAGACGCGCCTGGAGATCGTCCTCCAGAGCTTCGACGGGCGGGCGCAGGCGGGGACGGTCATCGGAGCCCTGGAGCTCGGTCGCTTCGTGGTCTCGGACTACTGCGACCTCGTCCTGCACTTCCACCACGATCCGATCCAGGACCAGGGGACCAAGTACGACCACTACGAAGTCGTCGAGGGCTACGAGGACCGCTAGCCCCGGAGCGTGTCTCGCACCGCCGCGGCCGGTCCTTCGCTATCGTGCGGCTCGTGGAGAGCACCGCCCCGGGAGGAACCTTCGAAGACCTCGGCCTCTCGCCGGAGGTCGTCCGCGGCGCGACCGAGCAAGGCCTGACGACGCCCACGGCCGTCCAGCGCGCCGTCATCCCGCACGCCCTCCAGGGCGTCGACGTCTGGGCCTCGGCGCGCACGGGCTCGGGGAAGACCGCCGCGTTCGTGCTCCCGATCCTGGAGCGCCTCGGACGGAGACCGCGCGCGCCGACGTCGAGCGTGCGCGCGCTCGTCCTCGTCCCGACACGCGAGCTCGCCGAGCAGATCGGCGACGTGACGACGCTCCTCGCCCGCCAAGTTCGGGGGAGGATCCGCGCCGTGGTCCTCGTCGGCGGCGTGTCGAAGAACCCGCAGCGGATGGCGCTCCGCGGAGGGGCGGACGTCGTCGTCGCCACCCCAGGTCGCCTCCTCGACCTCGCGAACGACGGGGCGCTGCGGCTCGGGGACGCCGAGATCGTCGTCCTCGACGAGGCCGATCGTTTGCTCTCGCTCGGCTTCGCGGACGAGCTCGCGCAGATCACCGAGCGCATCGCGATCGCACCGGGACGCGGACGTCGGGCGCAGCGGCTCCTCTTCTCCGCCACCTTCCCGCCCGCCGTTCGCGGCCTCGCGAGCGCGCTCCTCGTCTCGCCGGTGCGCGTCGAGGTCGACCAAGGCACGCCGCTCGCGGACATCGTGCGCGAGCAGCGCGCGATCGAGGTGGACGCCCGTAGGCGATCGGCCCTGCTCGTCCACCTCCTCGCAGAGGACGCCGCGCCGTTCGCGCAGGCCCTCGTCTTCGTCGCGAGCGGGCGAGGCTGCGAGGATCTCGCGACATCCCTCGGACGCGCGACGATCGCCGCCGCGCCGCTCCACGGCGATCTCGCCCAGGCGACGCGCGCCCGGGCGCTCGAGGACTTCCGGGACGGCCGCCTCCGAGCGCTCGTCGCGACCGATCTCGCCGCGCGCGGCATCGACGTCCCCGCCCTCCCTCTCGTCGTGAACTACGATCTCCCGCGGTCACCGGCCGACTACCTCCATCGCATCGGACGCACGAGCCGCGCCGGCGAGGCAGGCGTCGCGATCAGCTTCGTCACCGCCGATGCGGCCGCCCACTTTCGCCTCATCGAGAAGCGTCACGGGCTCGAGATCCCGCGCGAGCGCATCGTCGGCTTCGAGCCCACCGACGTCGCGTCGCCCGTGCGCGATCCCCACGGCGGCGTGAAGGGGAAGCGGAAGAGCAAGAAGGACAAGCTCCGCGAGCAGGCGGCCGCGAGCGCCGGGAAAAAGCCCGCCTGAGCTGGTCCGTCGTGCATGCGCCGCGGCGTGTGCCATAACGAGGCCGCGATGCGGCGTCCGTTCCTCCTGGTCGGAAGCGCCCTGGTGCTCGGCAGCTGCGCGCTCGCGCTCGCGTGCGGCTCGCTCGACATCGACGCGCTCGGCGCCGGCTACGCCGATGCGGGAGGCGACGGCGCGACGACGGGCGAGCCGCCCGGGGACGGCGCGCCCGGCCCGCCGAGGGACGCCGCGTCGACGGGTGACGCAGGCTGGCACGCTCCGCCGACGGAGGAGGAC
This sequence comes from Polyangiaceae bacterium, assembly GCA_022842465.1. GTDB lineage: Bacteria > Myxococcota_A > Polyangia > Polyangiales > Polyangiaceae > Labilithrix. The sequence goes on from JALHPN010000007.1 coordinate 79,345, forward strand.
GCGACGTGGGTGCCTAGCGGCTGGAAGCCGCAGTCGTCCGGGACGACGAGCGACCTCGAGACCGTGTGGGGCGCCACCTCGAAGGCGGTGTGGGCAGGCGGCAGGAACGGCACGCTCCTCCGGTTCGACGGTACGGCGTGGGCTCCCGTCACGTCGAGCGTCGCGGCCGACGGCACCGTTCGCGCGATCGCCGGCACCGCGTCGGACGACGTGTACCTCCTCGAGCAGCGCGGTGCGCCCAACGGCACGATGGTCCTCCACCACTACGACGGGACGGGGTGGGCGGAGGTGTCGACGTTCGACGGCGTGAACGAGGTCGGCTGCCTCGACGCGCCAGCGCGGCGGGTCGCGTACGTCTACGGAGCGCCGAAGCGCGCGGCGGTCGCGAGCGCCGAGAACGCCCTCCGGCTCCATCGCGTCGACGGTCGGACCGCCGACGGCGTCCGGCTCGTCGGCACGACGTCCTACGTCGCGCCCGACCGGGGCGTGTGCGACGTGCACGCCTTCGCCCCGGACGATGTCTGGCTCAGCGGCAGCCCCGCCTCGCGCTTCGACGGCGCAGCCTTCGTTGCGCTGCCGGGCGGAGCGCCGGACACGGAGATGCTCTCGGTCGTGTCGCGAACGCTCGCGTTCACGAGCACGCACGTCTGGAACGGAGCCACGTGGCAGAGCAAGTCGATCGGGATGCCGGGGTCGCTCGTCCGGGTGAGCGGACGCGCAGACGCGCTCGCGTTCGGCGCCGTCTCCTCCGTGCGCGGCATCGTCCTCCGCTGGGCGGGCGGCGCGTGGGTCGAGGAGCCGCTACCGGTGGATCTCGCCGCGACGCGCAGCGTGTTCATGGCGCCCGGTGGCCGCACCTTCGCCGTCGGCCGCGTCGGCCTCGTGTGGTCGGGGCCATGACGACCGAGCCCATGCGGCCCGACGTCCGGGACGTCATGACGCCGGACGTGTTCGTCATCCTGGCCGGCACGCTCGCCGCCACCGCTGCCGCGCTCCTCACCGAGCGGCGCGTGAGCGGTGCGCCCGTGGTGTCGCCGCGCGGCAAGCCGGTCGGGATCGTGTCACGCGCGGATCTGCTCGATCCACGCCACCACTTCGAGGGCGCCCGGGTCGAGGACGCGATGACGCGCGTGCTCTTCGCCGTCCGTCCGACCGACCCTCTCATCGCCGCCGTACACCTGATGGTGCGGGAGGGGATCCACCGCGTCGTCGTCGTCGACGACGGACGCCTCGCGGGCGTGGTGAGCCCCATGGATGTCCTCCGCGTGCTCGCGGCCTCGGATGCGGCATCGGAGTCGCCCTACGAGTACGTCGCGCTCGAGACCTCCGCCTGACGCACGTCCTGCGCGCAGCGGCGCACGCCGTGCAGCGCGGGCGACGAGGCCCCTAGGACGACCGGAGCGTGGCGAGGTTCGTGACCGCCGCGGCGAGCGCCTGCGGATCCACGGGCTTGCCCACATGGGTCGTGAAGCCCGACGCGAGCGCGCGCATGCGGTCCTCCTCGCGCACGAACGCGGTGAGCGCGAGGGCAGGCACGCGGCCCCCCGCGTCGCGCGGCAAGAGCCGGATCCGACGCACGAGCGACAGCCCGTCCTCGTCGGGCATCCCGATGTCGCTCACGAGGACGTCGGGACGGCGCCGCTGGAAGGCCTCGAAGGCCTGCGCCGCGGACGACGTCGTCTCCACCTCGGCGCCGGCATCCTCGAGGACCGACGCCACGAGCTCGCGCGTGTCCGGCTCGTCGTCGACCACGAGCACGCGGACACCGACGAGGCTGTGCTTCGGGGCGGGGGACGGCGTCGCACGGTCCGCCCTCGGCCTCTCCTCGGCGGGGGTCGCGACGGCGCGGAGGGGAATGCTCACCGTGAAGACCGCCCCCTTCCCCGGTCCCTCACTGTGCGCCTCCGCGTGTCCTCCATGGAGCTCCGCGATGTGCCGGACGAGCGAGAGGCCGAGTCCGAGACCCCCGACGCGTCGCGTGATCGACGAGTCCGCCTGCCGGAATCGGTCGAAGACGAAGGGGAGGAAGCCGGCTTCGATCCCCCTGCCGTCGTCCTCGACACGGATGACGACGTCCGGCCCCACCTCGCGAACGACGACCTCGATCCGCCCTCCACCGTCGGTGAACTTCACCGCGTTCGAGAGGAGGTTCCAGACGACCTGCTGGAGGCGCTCTGCGTCGGCGACGAGCGGAATGCTCTCCGACGCGGGCGCGAAGACGACGTCGATCTTCTTCGCGACGGCGGAGGCCCGGATGGACTCGAGCGCGTCGCGAGCGATCACGACGAGGTCGGTCGGCTTCGGATCCAGGCGAAACTTGCCGGTGATGACGCGGGAGACGTCGAGGATGTCGTCGATGATCCGGACCTGCGCCTCGGCGTTTCGGTGGATCACCGTGAGGGGCTTCGCGACGGACGGCTCGGTCGACCTCTCCTTCAGGATGGCGGACCAGCCGAGGATGGCGTTGAGCGGCGTCCGGAGCTCGTGTGAGACCGTGGCGAGGAACTCGTCCTTCGCGCGGCTCGCCTCCTCGGCCCTGCGCGCAGCGTCTTGCGCCGCTTCATAGAGGTGTGCGTTCTCGAGCGCGACGCCGGCCCGACGCCCGAGCTCCTCCACGAGGGTCACATCGTCGGCGTCGAAGCGGCGATCGGACTCCGCCGAGACGAGCGAGAGGACCCCCAACACCCGCGAGCGGAGGGAGATCGGCACGACGAGGACGGCCTTCATGCCGACGGAACGCAGGGTGGCGAGCTGCTCGGGATCCGTGACCGACGCCGCGAGGATCTCGTCCGTGAGGTCGCCCCAGAGCTCGCTCCTCCCCGTCCGGATGACGCTCCAGATGCCGCGCGCGGCGGGATCCGGCGGAAACCTCGCGTGGTAGGCCTTCGCGATCTCCACCTTGCCCGGATCGACGTGGGCGACCGCCACGTTCCGGAGGACCTCCCCCTCCCGCACGTGGATCGTGCACCAATCGCCGAGCCCCGGGACGAGGACCGCGGCGAGCGTCTCGAGCATCTCGCGCGTGTCGAGGGACGTCGCGAGCGCGGCGCTCGCGTCGGCGAGATACCTTGCCTGCCGCTCGTGACGCCGTTGATCGGTGACGTCGTGCCAGATGCTGATCGCAAGCTCGTGGGTCCCGTCGCGGGCGACCACGGCGCTCGCCTGGATCATCGTCCACCACTCGCGGCGTGTCGCGCGGTGACGCACCTGCACGAGGGCGGTCGCGAGCTTCTCTCCGGCGAGCACGCGGAACGCCGGGATCTGGTCGCGAGGGAAGGGCCGACCGTCTTCGTCGAGCACGTCGAAGCGCGCCGCGACCGCGCCCGGCGGCGCGCTCATGAGCTCCTCGCCCGTCTCGAAGCCGCAGATCTTCGCGGCGGCGCGGTTCGCGAACACGGTCGCCCCCGAGCGATCCTGCACCGTGATCCCGTTGGCCACGCCCTCGAGGACGATCTCGAGGCGCTGGCTCAGCGCCCGGTACCGCTCCTCGCTCTCGCGGAGACGCCGCTCTGCGCTCTCGGCCGCGTCGCGAGCGGCCTGCTCTCGGAGCAGCTTTCGCTGGTTCTCCTCCGCCTCGCGTCGAATGGTGAGGTCTCGGGTGATCTTCGCGTAGCCGAGGAGCTCGCCCGCGCCGTCGTGGACCGCCGTGAGGATGGCGTTGGCCCAGAACCGCGTGCCGTCCTTGCGCACACGCCACCCTTCGTCCTCGTGGCGCCCGTGCTCGCGCGCCGAGGCGATCTCGCGGCCGGGCTTTCCGGCGTCGACGTCCTCGGGCGGGAAGAAGGCCTCGAAGCTCTTTCCGAGGATCTCCTCGGCCAGATACCCCTTCATGCGCTCGGCGCCGGAGTTCCACGTCGTCACGATGCCGTGGGGGTCGAGCATGGTGATCGCGTAGTCGCCGACGTTCTCGATGAGGAGCCGGAAGCGCTCCTCCGAGCGACGGTGAGCCTCCTCCGCCCGGCGCCGATCCGTGAGATCACGCGTGACCTTGCCGAAGCCGCGGAGCCGTCCCGTCTCGTCGCGGAGAGCCGTGATCCCGACGCTGGCCCAGAACCGCGACCCGTCCTTACGGATGCGCCAGCCTTCGTCCTCGACCCGGCCGACCTCGGTCGCGATCTCGAGCTCGCGTTCGGGCTTCTTCGCCTCGACGTCCTCCGGCGGGTAGAAGACCGAGAAGTGGCGGCCGAGGATCTCCTCGGCCTCGTATCCCTTGATTTGCCTCGCGCCGGGGTTCCAGGTGACGACGTGGCCCGACGCATCGAGCATGAAGATCGCGTAGTCGACGACGCTCTCCACCAGGAGGCGGCAGTCGTCCCACGTGAGCGGAGCGACGGTCGAGAGATCGACGGCCTTCGAGGGGGTCGCCATGCGCGTCACGACGGAGCGTAGAACGATTCGACGACTTTGCCGCGTTTCCCGTCGGCGAGCGCGGGCGGTGCCGTGGTAGGAAGCGCGAATGCTCGGCCTCTACCACGCGCACTCCGGGCTCCGGTTCCTCGTCCTCCTCCTCGGCCTCGCGAACCTCGTCGTCCTGGGGCTGGGGATCGCGCAGAAGCGGCCCTTCGGGAAGCTACACCGTGCCCTCGGGGCCGCGTTCGCGGGCTCGCTGCACCTGCAGGTCGTCATCGGCGTGGCGATGGTGGCTCTCGGTCGCTACTACCCGGCGCTGATCGGGCACATGGTGATGATGATCCTCGCGGCCGTGGTCGCGCAGGCGACGTCGTCGGTGAATCGACGGCGCGCGACGCCCGCCCTGACCCTCCCGCTCGTCGGCGTGGTGGTCGCGCTGCTCCTCATCACCGGCGGCGTCATGGCGATCGGTCGCGGCCTGTTCACGATCGCGGCGTTCTGACGCACGTACGGCCGCAGCTGCTCGTGTTCGGCTACTTGCGCAGCCGAACCACGCTTCCCCCGGCGTCGCCGCCCGCGCCCAGGTTCGTCCAGAACACCTGATCCCCGGAGGCGGAGATGTCGTGCGGATACGGCTGATCGCGCGCGAGCAGCACACCCGCGTCGCCGCAGCCGGCGCGAGGGCAGCGGAAGATGCGTCCGCTCTCGAGCGTGTCGGCGTAGTAGACGTCGGTTCCATCGAGCGCAAAATCGTCCGTCTGGGTCGATCCGCTCGTCACCTTGCGCCGCGAGCCGCCGTCCAAGGTCGCCACGAAGACGCCGCTGCCGCGAACGGCATGGAACACGTTCTCGCCTTCGACGCGGAGCTCGCGGACCGGGCTGTCGGTCACGATCGACGCCACGCCACCGCCACGCGCGACGCGAATGTTGCCCTGCACCGGGATGAGCGTGTCCCAGAGGACCGCGTCTCCGCTCGCGGTCACGTACGTCGGGAAGCGCTCGTCGATGGAGACGCTCGCGAGCCCGCCGCCGCACGGGAGCGTGCAGCGACCGATCCTTCCCGAGAACACGTTCTCGCCGACCACGAGGTCGCCGCCGACGACGTCGAAGAAGGTGGGCTCGGCGAGGCCGTCGACGACGGTGACCGGTGAAGGCGCGCACCCCCCGCGCGGACAGCGGAACACGCCGCCGTCCGTCGCGTCCTGAACGCTGAAGAAGACGTCCTCGCCGTGCCGCACGAGGCGCTCCCCGAAGCGCGTGCCCGGCGGTCCGTCGAACACGATCTCGACGGGTCCGCCCGCGACGTTCGCACGCCGCACGTCCCCGAGCGCAGGGTTCGTCCAGTAGACGTGCTCGCCGTCGGAGGCGATCGCGGTCGGCCGGCCCTCTTCGTTCGACACGACGACGAGCTGGCACTGGCCGGAGACACACACGCCGCCGAGGCAGTCTCGGCCGCACGCCCCGCAGTGGCGCGGATTCGAGGCGACGTCCACGCACGGCCCAGGGTCGGCATCCGCGAGGACGGCGCCGTCCGGAGGGAGAGGCGCGCCGTCGGGAGCCACGGAGCCATCGACGGTGCTCGCGTCCTCCCCGGGCACGGCCGTCTCCGCGCCTTCGATCCCGAGGAGCGCGTTGCATCCGACGACGGCCACGCTGCCGAGCCAGCCGAACGCGGCGAGCGTCACGACGCGACGGCGGCGCACGTCAGAACGTCCCTTCGAGGCGGAGCCCCGTCGCCGTCGCGCCGACGCGTGCGCGCGGCGACGGCGAGAGGACCCAGAGGACCGCTGCGCCCGCGAGCGCGACGCCCGCCGCGACGAAGCCGACCGTCGAGACGTTCCCCGCCGTCTGCGCGCCGTTCCACGCGTCGGTGCCGGCCTGGGTCGGACAGCGGAACTGGTAGACGTCCTTCGCGCAGTCGCGCTCGGCGTCCGAACGCTGCGAGAGAGCCATCGCGCCTGCGATGGAGCCGACCACGACGCCCGCGAGCCCGACACCGGCGAGTCCGACCGCCACCGTGCGACCGCTGCTGCTGCGAGGAGCCTCCATGGCGCGCGGTGGATTCGGATCGACGAGCTCGGGGATCGTCACCTCGATCGTCTCGCCTGCGCGCGCGGTGACCGCCCGGGTGAAGGGCGTCCGTCCCGGCGCCGTCGCGACGACCGTGTGCGAGCCAGGATCGAGCGGGCGGGCGTCGTCGCTCGGCGGTACGAGCGCGCCGTCGACGCGGACCTCCTCGCCCGGCGCGGCCTTCGTCGTCGCGACGCGGAGCCTCGGGAGCACCGACTCGAGCGCGGCGGCGCGCTCGCGGGCGCTCCGTTCGCGATCGAACTTCCCCGCCGCGCGGGCGATGCGCGCGACGTCGCCGAAGAGCGCATGGGCGGTCGCGGTCCGGCCGATGTGCTCGTAGCAGTCGGCGAGGTTGAACTGCGTCCCGACCGCGGGGTCCAGCGTCTGGCTCTCGGCGAGCTTCGGACACGCCTCGACGTAGCGACCGGCCTCGACGAGGGCGCGCGCTTCCTGGAAGAGCGTCTCGGCTCGCTCGTGATCGTCGGCGCGCGCCGGCGCGCTCGCGAGGAGGAGCGCGACGGCGAGCGACGCAGGGAGAGCGCGCGGCATGACGGCGTCAATCATACCGGGACGACGCGGTGGCGGCGGGATGGACGACGGGCGACGGCACGGCCGTCGACGCCGGGGGCGCGGGCGCCGCCGGCGCCGGGCGCGAGGACGGCGTCGCCTCGGCGGGCTTCCGGGCCGTCCCCTGCACGACCACCCGCCCTGCGCCCGGCCTCGGGCCGCTCGCCGGGGCGCTCGGGATCGCGCTCAGGGGGACATCCGAGGGCGCGATGACGGGGGCGACCGTGGCCAGGGTCTTCACGGTCGCCACCGTGGGCGCGGTCGCGGTCCCGCTCGGCGTCCCGCCCGTGAGGTCGGCGTGCCCTGCGTTGCCGGTCTCCACGCGACGGCGCACGGAGAGGACCATCAGGACGACGCCGACGACCGCGAGCGCCGCGAGCCCGACGAGCACGCCGATCCACCGCGGCGTGGGCAGGACGCGCCGCTCGGTGCTCTCCTCGAGGATCGTGGGCTCCGTGCGCGACGCCGCGACGGCAGGCGACGACGACGGCAGCGCGGAAGACGACGTCGACGGCACGATGAGCGACGGCCGCGAGGGCGCGGCGGGCAGGCGCGAGATGCTCTCCGCCTTCAGCGCCGCCGTCGCCGTGCCGAAGGGCGCCAGCGCGCGCGCGAGCTCGGCGATCGAGGCGGGCCTCATCTCCGGATCCTTCTCGAGGCACCGTGCGACGATCCGATCGAGCCCCGCCGGCACCTCCGGCCTCCGCGCCGCGAGCGGCGGCGCAGGGTCCTGGAGGATCATCGCGAAGAGCTCCGGCATCGTCCTCGCCTCGAACGGAGCGACGCCCGTGAGGAGCTCGTGGAGGAGCGTACCGATCGCCCAGATGTCCGTCCGCGCGTCCACCCGACGCGAGGAGCGCATCTGCTCGGGCGCCATGTACTGCGGCGAGCCCATCACCGTCTGCGTCTGCGTCATCCCGTAGTCGGGCCGCGACTCGTCGACCGCGCTCGTGAGCTTCGAGATCCCGAAGTCGAGGACCTTCACGATCCGTGAACCGTCGAGCCTCTCGGTCAGGAAGAGGTTCGACGGCTTGATGTCGCGGTGGATGATCCCCTGCGCGTGCGCCTCCGCGAGCGCCTCGCACGCCTGGAGCACGTAGTCGATCGCGACGGGCACCGGCAGCGGCCCGTCTCGCTCGACGAGCGTGCCGAGATCGGCGCCGTCGAGGTGCTCCATCACCATGTAGGGCGTGCCGTCCTCGAGCGACCCGACGTCGAGCACGCGCGCCACGTGCTCGCCCTTGATCCGGACGGAGGCGCGGCCCTCGCGGAGGAAGCGGGCGACGGCCTCGCCGTCACGAGCCGCCTCCCGCTTCATGACCTTGACCGCGACGCGATCCTCGAGCGTCACGCGGCGCGCCGCGAGCACCGTGCCCATGCCGCCCTCGCCGAGCAGGCCCTCGACGCGGTACTTGCCCGCGAGGACGTCACCCGGAGCGTGGCCTCGCGTACCCATCGAGCGAGGGAGACTACCACCAGGGCGGCCCACGGGGCGCCCCGCGGCGGCGGGCGCTGACGGAGACGATGGGATCGTCGCCGGTTTCGGAGGGGCGCGCGCGCGGAGGGGGGCACACCCGCGGCGAGGAACACGACCACCTGCCGACCGTACCTGCTCCAGCTCTCTGTCCGGGAATCCGTGGGACAGCCGCTTCGGTGCGGACCATCGCCTCGTCCTCAGGGCGCGCGCTTCGTGGGGAGGCGCCGCCGCTCCGTCGACGGGGGCTGCCCGAAGCGCTTCTGGAACGCCGCCGCGAACGAGGTCGGGTTGACGTAGCCCGCGCGGAGCGCGACCTCCGCGACGCTGGCGCCCCCGGAGCGCAGCATCACGCGCGCCTCGTCGAGCCGGCGCGTTCGCCAGTAGTCGCCGGGCGTGCACGCGAGCTCGTGGCGGAAGCTCCGTAGGAGCGTGCTCTCGCTCGCGCCGGCGCGACGCGCGAGCTCGCGCATGCCGCACGGCTCGAAGAGGTGCGCTTCGATCCACGCGATCGCACGCTCGACGGGCGCGCTGTATTTCTGGCCCATGCTCGCGCGCTCGGCGCCCGCGTCACGATCGCGGAAGAGGAAGTAGACCTCCTTGACGATCTCCTCCTCGAGGAACCGGGTCGCGAGGTTGTCGTGCTCGCCGAGCGCCTCGCGCTCGAACGCGTAGCGATGGACGATCTCGTGGACCCAGACCGTCCGCGGGAGGGTCTCGGGCCGCGCGAGCCAGCGATCGAGCCGCGCCCGCTCCACGCCGAGCCTCCCGTAGCGACGGACGACCTCGCCCAGCACCTCGTCGCCGAAGCCGAGGACGACGACCCGGTTCGCCGGCGTGCTCCCGGCGAGGGAGAGGACCGACCGCCGCGGCGCGACGAGACACGCCGTCCGATCGACCACCGCGCGGAGGCCTCCCGCCGTCGCTTCGACGGAGGCCGCCTCCAGGGTCACGACCAAGGCGGGCCGCTGCATGCGGACGGAGGCGCTCTCTCCCGCGCCCACGCCGAGGACATCGAGGGTCACACGCTCGTCGCTCCTCGTGACCACCAAGGAGTCACTCTACCGGGCCGCGCACGTACACGCGATAGGCCCAGGGACCGAGCGGCAAGCTCTGCCCGTCGTCGAGCCGCGTGGTCGCGCCGCTGAAGAGCTCGACCCAGTCGCCGGTGATCGACCCGGCGTTCGCCTGCGGGGTGAGGGTGAGGTCGGGAAGCGCGTCGGGCGAGAGGTTCAGGACGACGAGGACCGCGTCCGCTCCGCTGCGCCGCAGGAACGCGTACGCGCGCGCGTCGCGGTTCGTGTGCACCTTCCGGAAGTCGCCCATCCCAGGCTGGTGGAGCGACGGGTTCGCGCGGAAGAGGCGCAGGAGCTTCGTGTAGAAGGGGCGATACTGCTCGGGATCGGACCAGTCGATCTTCACGGCAGGATCGTGACCGAGGTTGATGCTCGACCTCACCCGCGTCCCGTCGAAGACGTTCATCCCTACCTCCTGCCCGTCGAAGACGAGGGGCTTGCCGGGCAGCGTGGAGGAGAGGACGGCGAAGGTCTTGATCCCGCCGCGATAGCGCTCGCCGAGGGTGAACTTCCCGTTGTCGTCGTGGTTGTACGTCATGCGCATCACGAGCGCGTTCGGCAGCGCTGCGTACGGGACGAGCTGGGTGTGGAGGAGCGCGTCGTCGATCGCGGTGGCCGGCTTCACGCCGTGCGCGACGTCGCCGAGGAGCGGGTAGACGTTCCAGTCGTAGGTCATGTCGAACGTCGGGTGGAAGCGGACGTCCCCGGCCTCGGCGAGGAGGAAGACCGGCTTCACCTGCTCGAGCGCGGCCCGGAGCTCCGCGAACCAGTCGAGGGGCATCGCGTGCGCGAAGTCGATGCGGAAACCGTCGACGTCGAAGTCGGCGACGAATCGACGCATCGTCTCGGTCATGTAGTCGCGGAGCGCGCGCTTCGACCAGTCGAGCTGCGCGATCCACGCGAACTCCTGCGAGACGGGGCGGAGGGCTCCGTCGTCCCGCGCGTACCAGTCGGGGTGCTGGACGACGAGCTCGCTGTCGAAGGCGGTGTGGTTCGGGACCCAGTCGACGATGACGTGCATCCCGAGCTCGTGGGCGCGCGCGACGAGGCGCTTCAGATCCGCAGGAGAGCCGTACTCGGGGTTGAGCCGTTCGTAGCTACGCACCGCGTACGGGTTGCCGTGCGGCGCGTCGATCGCCTGGCCGCCGTTGACGGCGATCGTGCCGCCGATCTCGTGGACAGGGAGGAGCCAGACGATGCCGATCCCGAGCGCCAAGAGCTCGGGGAGCCGGCGCTCGACGGCGGCGAAGGTGCCTTCGGGGGAGAAATGGCGGACGTAGAGCTCGTAGACGGGCTCGCGACGGCGCCACACCTCGAACGGCTCACGGAGGGCGGCCGCCCCCGCGTCCGCGAGGGGCACCTGGGGGGCCGCGCAGGCCGCGTCCTCGGAGCCGCCTCCGGCG
>JALHPN010000008.1 GCA_022842465.1 Polyangiaceae bacterium
GCCTCCGGCGATGCCTCCGCGAAGGCGCGGAGGCGCGCGACGAGCGCCGCCGTGATCGCGCCGACGTCCCGCGGCGCGACGACGTCGCCGAGGTGGTGCCGCCGCGCGAGCCGCGTGAGCGCGCCCTCCGGCGAGAGGACGAGGACGGGGCGCCCGAGGTACATGAGCTCGAAGATCTTCGCCGGGTAGATGCGCTCGACGTTCGGCACCGCGTCGAGGATGCAGAGGGTGAGGTGGCTCGCGGAGAGCGAGGCGAGGACCTCCCCGTGCGGGACGTACCCGTGCGTCGTGACGCCGAGCGACTCCGTCCCGTCGAACGCGGCGCGCTCCGTCTCCACGATGCGACCGAGGAAGCGCACCTGGAGGAGCTTCGCGAGCTCGGGCTCCTCCGCGTGGACCCGCCTCACCGCGTCGAGGAAACCCTTCGCGCTCGTGAGCTTGAAGACCGTCCCGGCGTACGTCACGACGAAGCGGTCCGCGGGAGGAAGCGGCAGCGTGCTCGGGTAGTCGTCGGGGTCGAAGCCGTTTGGGATGCACGTCACGTGGCCAGGGTCGAGGAAGCGGTAGCGCCGGAGGAGCTCCTCGCGGAACTCCTCGGTCGCCGTCGTCACGCGGTGCGCGCAGCGGAGCAGCGTCGGCTCGAGCACGTCGCCCGCGAGGCGGGCCGCGCCGCCGCCCATCATCTCGTACGTCGTCCGGTACGTGCTCCACTCGTCGCGGTAGTCGAGGACGACGCCGACGCCCCGCCGCGCGCGCGCGAGCGGCGCGAGGAGGAACTGCGAGAACGGCGGGGCGCTCACGACCATCACGTCATCAAGGTTCTTGCGGAGGCGATCCGCGAGCGCGAGCTCCGCGGCCGGCACCCAGAGTACCTGCGGATCGGGCACGAGCGCCGTCTTCGCCGCCGCCGTCAGCGCCGAGAGGACGCGTCGCTGGACCGTCGGGGTCGTGGTGGTCTGCCACGCGGCCTGCTTCAGCGCGTAGCCGGGCTCGAACGTCCGCGCGCGCGTGATCTCGAGGCCCTCGGGGAGGTCCCCCTCCAAGGACGCGTCCGTCAGCGGGACGGACGGATTCGCCACCGTCAGCACGGACGGTCGGACCCCCTGCGACGGTAGGTACTTGACGAGCTTCGACACGCGCTGCACCCCTGCGCCGCCCACGGGCGGGAAGTTGTAGGCGACGACGAGCGCGCGGAGAGAGCCGTCCACCTCGCCCGGAGTACCACGCGCTCACGCGCGACGTCGACGCTTCCGTGCCGCGGCCACGACGGTGTCACGGCGCCATTCCGTCGTTGACCGAAGCGGTCCCCCACGTGACGATTCGAGGCTCATGCGAAGCTTCCTCCTCTCGGCCGCTATCCCCCTCGCTTGCGTCTCGGGCGCCCTGCTCCTCGTCGCCGCCTGCGAAGACGACCCCAACGGCTTCGGCGGCTTCGACGCCGGCGCCGAAGGCTCCCTCACGCCGACGCCCACGTCGACGAGCCCGACGCCTCTGCCGGACGGCGCCGTCCCCGAGGCGGGCTCTCGGCTCGTCACCGTTCGCGTCCGCGACAGGGGAAACCAGCCCGTGGCGTCCGCCTCCGTGCTCTTCAGCAACGCCGCGGGCGACGCGCTCGGGACCGTCCAGGCCGACGCGACCGGCGTGGCCACCTTCGCCGCGCCGTCCGGCGCGCAGGTGACCGTCGGCTTCGGCGACGAGCTCACGCCGAGGCTCGTCACGATCACGGGAGTCGAGCCTGGCGATGACTTGCTCGCCGCCGACATGCGTCCCGGCGCGAGCGGTGACTCGCGCACCTTTCGGATCGCGTCGCTCCCTCCGGACCCGCCTGCCGGGTCCCAGACCTACGCCCGCCTCGGCGACTGCTACGAGAACGTCGGCGCGCCCCCCACCAGCGTCGCGTTCTCCCCGGACTGCTCTCAGGGGGCGACGACGGTCCCGCTCGTCGTCGAGACGACGGACGGCCTCGTCACGGTGGGGTGGACCGCCGCGAAGAACCTCGCACCCCTCGCCGACGGCGGAGAGACGCCCGTGACGCTGCCGGCGTGGTCCACGAGCACCCTCGCGCAGACCGTCACGGCGACGAACGTGGCCGGCGCGGGTGGCAGCTTCTACGTCTCGTTCGGCGAGATCGCGAGCGGCGTCGTTCTCCGGACGACGGAATACGCCGGGTCCGAGGGCGCCGAGCGAAGCGCCACGTTCCTCGCCCACCCAGGCTTCGGCGAAGCGCTCCAGGCCGGCGCCCTCGCCTACGACTACTCCGTCTCCGGCAGCGGCATGGGGATCGTCGGGGCCAGCGTGCGCGCGGCGGCGCCGACGGCGGACGGCGGCGTGAGCATCGATTGGGCGAACCAGCTTCCCGGCTTCACCTCTGCCGGGATCGACGCCGGCGCGCCGTCGCGTCCTTACGTGTCATGGACCTCCGGCGGATCGCTCGCGAGCGCCGACGGCACCTTCGTCATCCTGTTCTGGGACGAGCCGCGCGACGCCGGGACGGCCCAGGGCTCCTGGACGATCCTCGCACCGCCGACCGCCACCTCCGTGCAGACGCCCGCGCTCCCGCCCGGCTTCAAGGGCGCGCCGAGGACGGTTCCGAGCTACGACGACCCGCCGCGCATCGTCACGGTGGAAGCCTCGTTCGTGCCCGGGTACGCGCAGCTCCGCGCCGCAGCGACGGCCTTGTCCCCGTCCGACGGGCTCCTCAACGGCAACACGAGCGCGAACGCGCCGGCGCTGCCGAGCAATGGGGCCGCCGTCCGGTTCACCGCGTACACGCGGAACAACGACTGACCGACAGGCGACGCACGGTGCGAGGCTGGTTTGATGCCCGCGCGCGCGTGATCGCCGACGACCCCGTGCTCGCGCGCTACGGCGCGATGCTCGGGCTCCTCCAGGCGGTCACGGCGATCGCCTGGCTCGACCTCAAGCACGTCGCGCGTCTCCTGACCGGCGACGACGTCGTCTGCTGGCCCTTCTTCCCGGCTTGCGACGTCGTCCGCGCGCACCTCTCGCCGTCCCTCGTGCGGCAGCTCGTGGCCGTCTACGCCGGCCTCGGCGTGGCCGCCGCCGTCGCCTTCCTCATGCGACGCGCGGCGGGGCTCGGCACGCTGCTCGCGTCCGCCTCTGTCGGCGCGTTCGTGCACGCGCTCGACTACCGCATGCGCCTGAACCAGACCTACATGCTGGCCTGGGTGGTGCTCGTCTTCGCGCTCGCGCGCGACACGCGCAAGGCGCTCACCGCGCTCCTCGTCGCGTTCTACGTCGCGTCGGGCGTCCTCAAGCTCGGCCCCGAGTGGCTGAGCGGCCGGGCGCTCTACGCGCGTCCGTGGCTCGTCCCCGACGCGCTCGTGCCGGCCGCGTGCGCCTACGTCGTGCTCCTCGAGGTCGTGCTCGTCTGGGGCCTCCTCTCGCGGAGACGCGTCGTGCGCGCGCTCACGCTCGCGCAGCTCGCGCTGTTCCACCTCGTCTCGTTCCCCGTCGTCGGCTGGTACTACCCGGTCCTCATGGCAGGCCTCCTGTCGCTCTTCGTGCTCGGCGACGGAGCGCCGGTCACGTTCGCGATCCTCCTCGAGGGCCTCGGCCCGCGCGCGTCCGCGCTACGCGTGGTCGGGGTCTTCGGCGCGCTCCAGCTCGTGCCGGCGTGCTTCCGGGGCGACGCGGCGCTCACGGGGGAGGGGCGGCTCGTCGCCCTGCACATGTTCGACGCGAAGGTGAGCTGCGAGGGCGGCGCCGTCGTGCGTGCGGGAGCGCGGGCGCCGGTCACGATCCCGCTCGTGGCCGAGGGCAGCGACACGCGATCGAAGTGCGACCCCATCATCCTGCTCGCGCACGCGCGCCTCGTTTGCAGAGAGCCGTGGGCGCGCGCGCCGGACACGCGCGTGTCCGTGGAGGTCGACGCGAAGCGCGCGACCGATCCCGCGATGCGACCGCTCGTGCGGATCCCCGACGTGTGTGCGCACGCGCCCGACTATGCCCTCCTCCGAGAGAACGCCTGGATCGTGGCGCGCTGAGGGACCGACCCCCACCACGCGCTCACGCGCGGCGTCGACGCTTCCGCGCCGCGGCCACCACGGTGAGGAACTCGCGCGTGATGCCGGGCGCGAGGACGAAGGCGCCGCCCACGAAGGCCGCCGCGCCGACGAGGATCTCGAGCGGCAGCCCGACCAGCGGGGGCGCCCCGAAGCCTCGCCACGCTTGCCGCACTCCGTAGACCGCCGCGACCATCGGCGCGCAGGCGAGCAGGGGCGGGACGCAGCGTCCGAGGAGCGTCGACATCGGGATGCCGTCGGCCTTCCAGACCGAGTACTGCCCGATGAGCAGCGCCGCGGCGAAGCCGAACCCGACCGAGAAGCATGCGACGAGGGGACCCAGGCGGCCGATCGTGAGCATGGCGACCACGATGACGACGAGCTTCACGAAGGAGCACATCATCGCGACGCGCGGTCGGTCGTTCGCGATGAGGTATCCCGAGAGGTGCCAGGTGAGCGGCCGGAGGAGAGAGAGGACGCAGAGGATCGTGAGCATCGGCGCCACCGGCGCCCACACCGGACGGAGGACGAGCGTGACGAGCGTGTCCGCGACGGCGCCGAAGCCGATGGCGACGGGGAAGATGACGAAGGCGAGGAGTCCGGCCGTCGAGACGAGCGCCCGCTTCCGCTCTTCGCCCTCCATCGCGACGAAGCTCGGGAGGAGCACCTCCGCGACCTGCTCGCCGATCTGATCGGCCGGGACGTCGGCGAGGTTGTAGGCGACCTGGTACTGCGCCATCACCTGCGGCCCGTAGAGGTACGAGACGAGCAGGTTGTCGACGCGCGCCGCAGCGAACTCGCACACGGCCTGGAACCAGGTCGGGAGCCCGAAGGCGAGGATGGATCGATAGACGTCGCCCGAGAGGCGATGCGGCGCAGCCCAGGCCTTCCGATCGGCCATCGAGATGTAGAGGATCGCGCGGAGGCCGCTCCGTACGAGGTTCGCGATGATGATGGCCCACCCGCCGAAGCCGAGCACGGCGAGGGAGAGCGAGACGACGGTGTTCGCGAGGTCCGTCCCGGCCCGCGCGCCGGCGATCGCCCGGAAGCGAAGGTTCCGGAGGACGATCCGCTCGGGGACGTACCCGATGCGGTCGAGGAGGATGACGAGCGCCGCGCCCGGGACGAAGACGGCCGCGTGGGGCGCGTTCAGGAGCGTCGCGAGCGGGACCGCGAGCGCCGTCACGGCCGCGAGCGCGAGGACCCCGGTGCCGAGGTGGAGGACCGTGGCGTGGAAGACCACGCGCGGACCCTCGCCGCCGCGGGCGAGGACGAACTGCCCGACGCCGAGGTTCGAGGCCTGGTTCGTCAGGAGCATGAGGATCATCGCCGCACCCACCTCGCCGATCGCGCTCGGATCGAGGTAGTGCGTGATCGCGACGGAGCCGACGAGGCCGAGCACGCGCGTGACGAGGCCGGCGGAGATCGTCCAGCTCGCGCCGCGCACCGCGGTCGCCTCCATCGACGGCTGCGGCTCGGACGGCTCGGACGTCGGCTCGGACATGGTGAGAACACGCGGAACCCCGCGGCCCGGCCGTCGTACCACAGGTCGCGCGCCGCCGGATGCGATAGCCTGACCTAGCCCTGGCGACCTTCGGCGCGCTCCTCCTCGTCCTCTTCCTCCTGATGCGGCCGATGGACATCTGGTCGTGGATGGGGAAGCTGCACGCGCTCGAGGTGTTCGCGACCGTCACGGCGATCGGGATCGGCGTCGACGCCTCGCGCGGGAGGCGCGGCGCAGGCTCGTCGCCGCAGCTCCCCTGGCTCGCCGGCTTCTTCGCGTGGGCGTGGCTCGTGACGATCGCGCGGCACGGGGTCGATCACGGGGCGAAGGCCTCGTGGGCGATCACGCTCGGCCCGATCTTCATGGTCCTCGTCGTCTTCGCCCTCCGCGACGCAGCGCGCCTCCGGAAGGCGGCGTGGCTCCTCATCGCGTGCGCGGCCTTCGTCTCGGGGGTCGCCATCCACCAGGGGATGCAGCCCCGCCAGTGCGTGGCGCTCATCCTCGAGGACGGCGAGACGGAGCCCGAGATGGAGCCGGACGGGCGCGAGTGCGAGGGCGCGCGTATCTGCGAGCAGGGCGGAACGCACGCCGGCGACTACATGTGCGAACGCGCCGGTCTCTTCGGGACCTTCAGCACGCAGGGGCGCGTGCGCTGGCGGGGCCAGCTCGACGATCCGAACGAGGTCGCCGTCCTCATCGGCGCGGTCGTGCCGTTCCTCATCATGTTCGCGGCGAAGCGGAAGTCGAAGGAGGGCGAGGAGCTCGGCCGGAGCCCTTTCGCCACTGCGGTCGTGATCGCCTGTCTCGCGCTCGGGCTCTGGGCGATGGTCTACACCCAGTCGCGCGGCGGGCAGCTCGTCCTCGGTGCCGTCGTCCTCATGGCGTCGATCCGTCGCTTCGGCTGGTGGAGCGTGCTCGGCGCCGTCGCCGTCACGCTGCCGATCGCCCTCCTCTCGTGGCGCGAAGGAGACGCGGCCGAGTCGTCGTCCGCCGAGCGCGCGGAGATCTTGAACGAGGGGCTCCTCATGCTGAAGGGCCATCCGATCCTCGGCGTCGGCATCGGGCAGTTCGCGAGCGAGAACCCGATGAACATGGCCGCGCACAACTCGTATCTCCTCGTCTCGACCGAGACGGGGGTGTTCGGCTACGTCGTCTGGTGCGGGCTCATCTGGATAAGCGTGAAGATCCCGCTCGCGATCGCGCGGAACCCGCCCGAGAACCTCGATCCGCTCCTCCTGCGCTTCGCGGACGCGCTCGCCGCGAGCCTCATCGGCATGCTCGTCGGGGTCTTCTTCCTCTCGTTCGTCTACAAGAGCATCTTCTTCGTCTGGCTCGGCCTCGCCGGCGCGCTCTACGGGGCCGTCCGGATGGAGGCCCCCGACTTCCGCGTCCGCTTCACGGGCAAGGACTTCGCCGGCACGATGGCGCTCGTGGTCCTCTCGCTCGCCTTCGTCCGGGTCGCCGCGATGACGGTGCGGTGATCAGGAGTAGACGACGGCCGGATCGGGCCGGTCTTCGGCGGTGAGGCGCTCGGGCTTCTCCGGCCAGTCGCGATCGAAGAGGCCGTGCCGCACGAGCCCGACCGCGAAGCCGACGCCGTGCGAGACGTGGAGGACGGGGAAGATGCTCCACACGAGCGGGATCGTCGCGAGCCCCTCACGCCGGCCGACGCGTACGGCCTCGAGGGCCGTCGCGAGCGCGTAGGAGCCGAAGGCGAGGGGCGCGAGGCGGTGCCAGCGGTTCGTGGCGAGGAGCGCCGCGCCGCCCACCGTCATCAGGAAGGGGAGGGCGGGGCGGAGGGAGAGGAACTTTCCGTGCTTCACGAGCGTCCGCGCCCGCCCGCGGCCGTACTTGAAGTACTGCGTGGCGAGCGCCTCGTACGACGCGCGCGGGTGGTAGAAGACGACGATGTCGCGCGAGAGGTAGACCTTCCCGCCCGCCGCCACGATGCGCTGGTTCAGCTCGGCGTCCTCGTTCGTGACGGCCTTCGGATCGTAGAGGCCGACCTCTTCGAACACGGACCGGCGGAACGCGCCGAGGAAGACGGTGTCGACGAAGCCCTCGCTCTCGGCCGATCGGTACTTCGCGCCGCCGACGCCGAGCGGGCTGTCGAGCGCCGCGCACAGCGCGCGCTGGAAGAGCGTCGTCGCGCGCGCGCGCTGGGCGCCGCCCACGTTGTCCGCGCCCGTCTTCGCGAGCGCTTCGACGCAGTTCCGGACGTAGTCCGGGGCGTACTCGCAGTGCACGTCCATCCGGACGACGACATCCCCTCGTGACGCGCGGATCATCGCGTTCATCCCGGCGGCCTGGATCCGATCGGGGTTGTCGATCATGCGCACGCGCGGATCGGCCTCCGAGATGCGAGCGAGGATCTCGCGCGTCCGGTCGGTGCTCCGTCCGTCGGCGACGAGGACCTCGAAGCGATCGGCGGGGTAGTCCTGGGCGAGCACGCTGCGGAGGCAGGTCTCGAGGAAGGCCTCCTCGTTCAGGCATGGCATCGCGATCGTGACGAACGGCAGCGGGCTCGGCATGGACGGACCGCGAGGATACCGGCGGGAGGGGTGGCGCG
The DNA here is from genome assembly GCA_022842465.1 of Polyangiaceae bacterium. GTDB lineage: Bacteria > Myxococcota_A > Polyangia > Polyangiales > Polyangiaceae > Labilithrix. The sequence continues at coordinate 8,099 of JALHPN010000008.1, forward strand.
GTACTCTCCAGCGGCTTCCAGGACGACACGAGGTGCCCAAGTCGCGCGTGCGGAGCCGCGTAGGCATGACCGCACCGTCGCGCAGTTGTCGTCGATGTCCGAACGCGTAGCGCGGAAGTGGCTGGAAATCCTGGTAGCTTCAGCGGCACGCGGTGTGTTGAGGCTGATACATGCGTTCGCTCCCCGTACTCGTCGCCGTCGCCATGCTCACCACCGTCGCCACGGTCCGCGAGGCGCGCGCCTGCTCTGGGTTCTGCTTCCCGGCTCGTCTCCTGCCGTCGGGGCAGGGGGCGACGGTGCCGGCCAACGCGGGCGCGTTGCCGTTCTACCTCGGAGGGAGGCTTGCTGCGGCGCCGTCCGACGCCGGCGCCGAGGTCCCGACGCTCCGTGACGGCGCCGGGAACGTCGTTCCGACGAGCGTCGAGGCGTTGCCGGAGGGCTCGCTGCGACGGAGCGGCTTCGAGCGCGTCGTCCGGTGGAGCTCCGAGCTGGCTCCGGGGCCGTACACCTTCGAGGTGCCCTCGCCGTGCGCGACCAGCTTCTCCGCGAAAGCGTCGTTCACCGTCGTGCCCGCGGCGCCGCCTCCGGCGAAGCTCGGGACGGTGACGGCGACGTCGGCTCGGGGCCTCGTCCTCGCCGAGGAGAGAGCAGCCTCGTGCGTCGCGAACATCGACGCCGCGCAGGCGAAGCTCTCGCTCGTGCCTGATCCGAGCTTCGCGCCCTTCGCGGCCGTGGCGCTCTACGAGGTCGAGGTCGACGGCGCGCTCTGGCGCGGCTCCGTCGTCGACTACGGGCCCGGGAGGCTCGGGCCCCCCTCGGCGTTCGACGCTTTCACGCTGATCGCGGATTGCAGGCCGAGCAGCGTCGGCGACAGCGTGACGGTCCTCCCCGAAGGGGACCACGACGTCACCGTCCGCGCGAGGCTCCCGGCTCTCGCGGGCGTCCCGGAGCTCTCGACGACGACGCGCGTATCGCTGTCCTGTGCCTCGGCCTCGAGCGGCGCAGCTTCGAGCGGCGCGCCTTCGAGCGGCGCATCTTCGAGCGACTCCGGCGGGGAAGGCGGGTGCCGCATGAGCCCGGGATCGGGCTCGGGAGCTGGCGGATTCGCGGGCGCGCTCGGGCTGGCCGCAGCGCTCGCCACGACGCTCCGCCGCGCGCGACGCACCTCCGCGCGGCCGAGCTGAGCTCCGCGAGCGCTCACCGCGGGAGGCCTCGCGGGGCGAGCTGGCGCAGCCGCTTGCAGCGCTCGGAGCTGAAGATCCAGGTGGTCCATGCCGCAACATCTGCTGCAGGGGCTCTTTCCGGGGCACCTCGTATGGCGCGGCGTTTGCGGTGTGTGCCAGCCACGAAGGAAGGCCTTCACATGGTCGGGGTGAGACGGTCTCGCCTCCATCTTCGTCGGAGGCGCAAGAGCCTCCCACCTTCAGATGAGGTCATCATGCGCGCCCGGTCGCTCCTGCAGATTGCCGCCGTTCTCGTGCCGTGTGTCGCCGCGTGCTCCCTCGTCAACGAGGACGTCGGGGGGGCCGACTCCGCGTTGCGGAGCGACGCGGGGCAGCCGGCCGATGGCTCCGTCGACGCAGGGGCGACCGATTGCCAGGAGGCTGCGACGACCCTCCTCGACGAGGACGATGCCTCGTTGTCCTTGGAAACCGTCCAGGCTACCTCGCTCGGTATCGTCGTTCTCAACACGACCGGACAAGTGATGAGCAACGGACAGCCCGCGGGCGAGATCCTTCGGTACGACGCGAACGGCGCCGCCACGCGGCTCTACGCGCCGCAGCTGAACGCCGGAGCGCTGAGCTCGATGGCTGCGAAGCGAAACGGCGACGTGTTCTTCGTCGAGGCCGACTTCACGTCGCCTCGCTCGGAGTATTACAAGCTGGTTGCCCTTCGAGGAGGCCAACGCAGACCTCTGATCTCGTTCCCTGAAGGGGCCGGAATCAGGCTGATCCGGGCCACGGACGACGCTCTCTTCATCGAGCGAAGAGATGTCGCCGCGCCCCGGGCTCGCCACATCACGCGCATCGACCTCTCGAACAACGTCGCAACGGACATCGGTGGGAGCGGGTACGATCTCCACAGCGAGCAGGTGTCGGGTGCGGACTTCTGGTTCGGGGAGTTCGACGCTTCCACGCGGGAGTTCAAGAAGCTCTGGAGGACGCCGACGACCGCAACGAGCGCAGGCGCCCAGGCCGAAGTCGCGCACGACTGCAAGGGTGAGGTCACGGTCCTGCCCTCGGGCTTCGCGTGTGCGTCGCCTGCCCTGCAGCGTCTCCAGCGCTACGACAGCGCTTTCGCGAACCCGGTGACGCTCTTCCAGCCGTCGTCACCGGCCTCCGTGAGAGTGTGGGGGCACACCGACTCGACGCTCCTGGTCGCGCAACAGGGATCACGGGGAGCAGGACCCGTCGAGGCGAGCATGTACACGGTCCCGGTCAGCGGCGGGGCGCCCACGCGCCAATCCTGCGGCGATTGGCACGTTCAAGGAGCCGACGTCTACGCGGGTCGCGCCTACTGGTCCGAGTGGTTGAACGACGAGACCTCTCTCACGGTCCGACAGCGACTTCGAAGCACCTCGATGCCCTGACGATCTCGAGAGCATCTCCGCGCGGGAGCTCGCGGTCCGGCCTGAAGACCGGACCGCGAGGATTCCGGCGCGAGGGAAGGCGCGGTACGCTCGCGAGCGATGTCCGGGACCTCGCGACGCAAAATCTTGATGGCTGCCGGCGCGATCGGCCTCACGGGGACGGCGCTCGCCCTGCGGCGGAAGCTCGGGACCGCCGTCGGCAAGTACACCCAGCACGCCTCCTTCACCGCCACGCCTCCGCTCGTCCCGCACGATCCGGCGAAGGATCGGACGCGCCTCCACGTCGCCCGCGGGGGCTCGCCGGCGGCGAACGTCGACGACGTCCTCGCGAAGCTCGGCGGCATCGGCACGGTCGTCGGGACGGACGACGTCGTCGTCGTGAAGGTCTCCGCCCAGTGGTGGAACCAGGGGATGACGAACGTGGCGGCCGTGAAGCGCCTCGTCGAGCACGTCCTCGAGCGGCCCGGCTTCAAGGGAGAGATCGTCGTCTTCGAGAACACGCATTTCCGCCTCGCGAACGGCTCCGGCCTCTCACGCGCGTGGACGCGACCCTCGGATCGCAACGTCGACGTCCCCGGGTGGACGACGATGGGCGATCTCGTCGCCCACTTCCGCGACCGCAAGGCCCCCGTCTCGTTCGTCGGCCTTGTCGACGCGGGCGAGAGCAGCTTGTCCGGCGACGCGTGGCACGACCCCACCCACGAGCACGGCACCTACGGCGGCGACGGCCGCGGCCCGATCCCGAAGGGCGACCCGCGTGACGGCTACCACTGGGACTTCGAGCGCGCGTTCCGCCTCGCGAAGAGCTGGACGGAGGAGGCGCGGACGCCGCTCAGCTGGCCTCGCTTCACTTCCGGCGGAGGCCTCGTCGTCGATCTCCAGGACGGCGTCTTCCGTCGCGAGGGCGCCCGCCTCGTGAAGACGGACCGGAAGCTCGTCTGGATCAACATGACGACGGCGAACGAGCACGGGTCGACCGGCTTCACGGGCGCCTGCAAGTCGACGATGGGCGTCGTCGACATGAGCGCGGGGAGGCTCGGCACGCATCCCCTCGCGTCCGGCTACGCGTCGGTCCACTACTTCGGTCACGGCCGGCCGAGCGCGACGTGGCGCATGGCCGGGCCGCTCGCGCACTTCGCGCGCGAGGTCCGCTCGCCGGATCTGATCCTCACCGTCGCCGAGTGGGTCGCGTTCGATCGCGCGGGCTACGCGGGCACCGAGGACATCCGGCACTCGGCGGAGACGTGCTCGCAGACGAAGACGATCATCGCCGGAACGGATCCGGTCGCGATCGACGTCTGGGCGGTGCGAAACCTCCTCGCGGACGTCCCGAGCGCGAACACGAAGGCGCTCCTCGACCTCGACGATCCCGACGCGATGGTGACGAAGTTCCTCCGGTACTACCGCGAGGTCCGCGGGAAGGGCACGCTCGAGACCGCGCTCGTGGACGTCGCGTGACCACCGCGCGCGTCCTCTTCGTGAGCGGCGTCCTCGGCGTCGTCGCCGGCTGCTCCTTCCTCCTCGACGTCGAGGGGCCGCTCCCTACCATCCCGGCGCCCGACGACGCGTCGGCCGAAGGCGGCGGGGAAGGCTTCGCCGACGGCGCGGCTCCCGATGCCTTCGCAGAGGACCCCCTCGAGGCGAGCACGGGGTTCTGCGCGCTCGCGGGCACGGTGCGTTTCTGCGACGACTTCGGGCGCCCGGGCGGGGACGCCGGCGGCGACTGGCTCGTGCGCCTCGCCTCGGGCGGATCGCTCGCCGTCGAGGCGGACGGCACCTCGGGCGGGTTCCTCCGCGCGCGGCTGACGGCGTCGCCGGAGACGGGGCGCGCCGCGCTCGCGCGATCGTTCGAGGCCACGCCGCAGACGCGCCTCCGCATGACGTCGCATCTCCGCTTCACGACGCGCCCCGCGAGCGTGGTCTCGACCGCGAGCGTCGTCCTCGGTCCTCTGCCGGGCGCGCATGCGTTCACGCTCCTCGCGGGGCCGGACACCTTCACGCTCCTCGAGCAGGCCCTCCCCGGGGGCGCCGTCGTGGAGCACCCGCTCGCGATCGCGGTGCCGCTCGGCCGCTTCGTGGAGCTCGAGGTCCGCCTCGGGCTCGACGTCTCGCCACCGAACCTCGACGTGATCCTCGACGGTCAGACGGCGCTCTCGGTCCCTAGCATGCAGGGCACGACGACCGGAGTGCCGAGCGTCGTCGTCGGGATCGGTGAGGCCACGCCCTCGCCGGCGTGGGAGGTCGACGTGGACGACGTGGTGGTGGACTTCGAGTGAGCCGCGGGCGCTTCTGGCAGGGGAGGGGAGGCAAGGCGGCGGTCGGGCTCGTCCTCGTCCAGATCGCCGTCCAGGCGCTCTTCGTCGCGCTCCTCCTGCTCGGGGAGAGCACGCGGCTCGGGTTCATGGCGCTCTACCTCCCGCGTCACCCGATGGCGCTCGGCGCGACCCTCGCGCTCGGTCTCGCGCTCCTTGCGCGCCGGCGCGCGCTCGCGGCGGTCCAGGGAGCTGTCACCGTCTTCGTGGTCGTGGGGGTGATGGGGCTCCACCTCCACGGCGAGGGGGCGCCGCCGACGGTGCCCGTCCGGCTGGCGTCGTACAACGTGTACTTCGGCAAGATCGATCGGCCGCGTCTCGATCAGGAGATCGAGGACGCCTTCGCGGACGTGGTCGTCCTCCAGGCGGCGTACGACTCGCTCGGCGACCGGCTCCGCAAGCGCTTCCCCGATCGCGTCGTCCACCAGGAGCACGAGCTCCTCCTCCTCTCGCGCCTGCCCTTGATCGAGGTCGAGGTGCCGCCGATCGACGCGATCGAGGGCGAGCAGCGCCCGATGTTCGTGACGTACGTGCTCGAGGCGCGTGGCCGGCGTTTCGCGGTCGTGAACCTCCACCCCTTCTCGCCGCGCCACGCGCTCTTCGGGGAGGGGGACTTCGCGGCGGACGTCCGCGTCCGCGAGGCGCAGGTCGAGATGGCGATGGCATCCGCGAGGCGCCGCGGCCTTCCGTTCGTCGTCGCGGGCGACACGAACCTGCCCGAGTGGTCGGCCATCGCGCGGAGGCACTTCGCGGGCCTCACCGACGCGTTCGCGGACGCGGGCTTCGGCTTCGGCTACACGTTCCCGGCGAAGCGGCCGTGGATGCGCATCGACCGCGTCCTGCTCGGGCCGGACGTGAGGGCGGTCGACGCGCGCGTCGCGGCGACGGGGTCCCCTCCGGCGAGCGACCACCGCATGCTCTTCGTCGTGCTCGACGTGGCGCGCTGAGGTAACGTCGACGGTCGCATGGGGGTCCCTCTCGCCTTCTCCGCGTATCCGCCGACGAGCTTCCCGCTCCGGGATCTGCTCGTCATCCATCACCTCCGCGTGTCGCCGGACGATCGCGTGTGCGAGATCGGCGTCGGCAGCGGCGGCACCACCGTGCGGCTCGCCAAGGTCTGTCGGGAGGTGGTCGGCTTCGAGATCTCGAAGGCGACGGTCGCGGCGCTCCGCTACCTGGAGGCCCGGCATCCGAACCTCCGCTTCGTGCACGCGGACATCACGAGGCCCGACGACACGGCCACGCACGAGGGCACGTTCACGCGCGCGCTCGCGTGCGACACGCTCGAGCACGTCGAGGATCCGGAGGGCTTCTTCGCGTCGGTCGCGAAGCTGCTCGCGCCGGGCGGCGAGATGCTCGTCACGTTCCCGAACGAGCCGCCGGAGAAGATGCACGGCATCACGCGCTTCGAGACGCGCGAGGAGCTCGAGCGCCTCGTCACGGGCGCGGGCCTCCAGGTGACCGGCTTCGGCGCGGCGAAGCTTTCGCCGTGGGCCGATCGCGTCGCCGAGACGCTCGGGTGGGGTCCGCTCCGTGCCACGCGCGCCGTCCTCCGCGGGCGCGGCAAGAAGCCGTCGGCTGCGGCGTCACCGCCCGCCGCGGCGCCGCCGCAGACGTTCGAGGAGACGCACTTCATGCGTCAGATGAGCGGCTGGAAGAAGCTCTCGCCGGTCGTGAACCTCTACTGGCACGGTGTCCTCCACCTCATGGAGCAGCGCGGCCCGAGCTTCGAGATCGACGAGGGCTTCCGCGCGACGGACTTCCGCGACTGTCAGGTGTTCGTCACGGCGCGGAAGCCGACCGGCTCGGCGTGAGGGCCCGATCACCTGACCCTTCGGAACACCTCCCAACCTCGGACGGCCTCGTCGGCGAGGGATCGGGAGAGGTCGTGCGCCCGCTCCCGGGTGAGGTCGAAGGCGCGGAGCTGCGCCATCCGCTGCGTCATGCGTAGCGGCTCGGGGAACGTCGTCCAGAACGCACCGGCGAGCTGCTTCGCCGCGTCGACGGCGAGCTCCTCGAGGTCTGCCTGGCTCTCGAGATCCTCGATGCCGAGCTCCGTGTAGCCCGGGTCCCAGCTCTGGAGCCAGTACTCGGGGGTCTTCGGCGTCCGATCGAGGGCGGCGAGCCCGAACACCTCCGGCATCCGCGGGCCGAGCAGCGACATGAACATGAGCGTCTGCATCGAGCCGCCGTAGCTCGGTCGCCAGACGCAGGTGTCGGCCGGCGGCGTGATCGACCGCGCCTCGATGACGAGATCGTCGTCGGGCGACGCCGTCCTTCCGCGCACGCGGAAGAGGAGCTTCGTCTCGAGCGCGCTCCCGATGCCGATCTGGAGACCGACGACCTTCACGAGCTCGTAGGAGGCGCTCGGTCGGTCCGGGGTGACGGACTTCTGCTGGGTGACGAACTCCGTCCACCGCTCGCGCACGACCTTCTCGACGTTGGGAGGAAGCGGCTGACCGAGCGTCTCCGTCCACGCCAGCCACCCCGGCGTCGTCGGGAGTCGCCTTCGGATCCGATCGACGAAGGCCGGAGGCTCCCGGGTGGGAGGGAAGTCGAGCGCGCGGCGGTACGCGTCGAGGAAGGTGTTCGTCGCGCGCTCCCCATCACACCACCACGTCACCTCGCGGCAGACGAGGTGGAGCGATGCACCGAAGCGCACGAGGTCGACGATCGCCGGGCCGAAGCCGGCTTGATCGTAGTCCTCGATCCCGTACGTCGCCGCCGTGACGACGTACTGCTCGACGTGCGCGTCGCCGTGGACGGCGACCGCAGGGAGGATCCATCGCGCGTCTCGGAGCTCCCAACACACGCGGGACGAGGTCTCGACCGCGAGCGCGCGAAAGTAGCGGTGGGGGCTCGCGTCGAGCCGCGCGAGGAGCTTCGGCGAGGCGCCAGCCGCGATGAGCTTCTGACGATCGAGGTCGAGCTTCATGGGCCGGCCGAAGCTCGTCGCGCACTCCGCAGCCGCGATCGTGGGCCGCTCCGTACCTGGTCCGGAGGTGGCCGCCCGCGTCGTCGCGCGACGACATCCCGCAAGAGCGCCCAGCGACAGGGCGAGGGCTCCGAAGTGCACCAGGGCGCGCGACATGGCTCGGCGCGCGAGCGTCGCCGAAGCGCGACCGTGACGCAACGCCGCGCTCGTGTCTTCTCGTCGTTCGTGGCATGGAGCTGTCGTGGGCGGCGCGAGTCACGTGAGTCAAGCGATCCTCGCGGCAGACGAGCTGCCGGTGGCCATCTGGCTGGGGGAGGTGCCGTCGGGCGCCGTCGTCTACACGAACAGGGCCTTCCGCGAGGTGCTCGGCATCGAGCCGCCGGAGGGAGCTGCGCGGAACGCGTTCGTCGAGCCCTACGGCGTGCACACGACGGACGGACGGCCGTACCCCGAGGACGCGATGCCCTTCGAGCGCGTCCTCGCGGCGCGGGCGCAGGTCGTCGTCGACGATCTCGTCATCCACCGTCGCGACGGACGGAGAGTCCATCTCCGCGTCTTCGCGAAGCCGCTGTTCGACGAGCACGGGACGATGACGCACGTGCTCGAGGCGTTCACGGACATCACCCGCGAGATCGAGGCGGACCGTGCGCGCGTCGAGGGCGAGCAACGCCTCGCGCGCGCGCATCGGCTCGAGTCGATCGGGCAGCTCGCCGCGGGCATCGCGCACGACTTCAACAACCTGCTCACCGTGACGAAGCTCGTCGCCGGGAGCCTGCGTCAGTCGGAGAGGGATCGTCAGCGAGCCGAGATGATCGGACAGATCGACGCCGTCACCGACAGCGCGATCGCGCTCGTCAAGAACCTCCTCGGGTTCGCCAGCCGGCGGAGGACGTTCTCCGTCGCGCTCGCCCTCGACGAGGTCGTCTCGTCCGTGGTCTCGCTGACGGCGCGCACGTTCGACCGCCGCGTGGTGATCCGGACGGAGCTCGCCGGCGACGGCGCGTCGGGGAGCGCGCCGGTGGTGATGGGAGACGCGTCCGAGCTCGCGCAGGTCGTCATGAACCTCCTCGTCAACGCACGCGACGCGGTCACGGGCGAGGGCACGATCATCGTTCGCACCTACGCGCGGGCGTTCGAGGCCGGAGAGAGCGGCGCACCGGCCGCCGGCGCCTACGCCGTCCTCGAGGTCGAGGACACGGGCGCCGGCATCGAGCCGTCCATCCTCGAGCGCGTGTTCGAGCCCTACTTCACCACGAAGACGTTCGGGCCGGTCAAGGGGACCGGGCTCGGCCTCGCGACCGTGCACGGCGTGGTGCAGCGCCACGCGGGGTTCGCCGCCGTGGCGCGCTCTTCGGCGGAGGGGACGCTCATGCGCGTCGGCATCCCGCTCGCGTCGGCGACCGAGCGCGCTGGGCTCGTCGCGGCCAGCGCACCCGGACGCGGGGAGGCGGGGCTGCCGCGCGGAGCGGGGGAGCTCGTGCTCGTGGTCGACGACGAGCCGTTCGTCCGCGCGTCGGCGTCGGAGACGATCCGCTCGCTCGGCTACGACGTGCTCGTCGCCGAGGACGGCAAGAAGGGGCTCGACGTCTTCACCGCGCACTCCGAGCGGATCGCCCTCGTCCTCCTCGACATGGTCATGCCCGAGATGAACGGCAAGGAGCTCTTCCGGGCCATCCGCCGCACGCACCCGAACACGCCCATCGTCCTCAGCACGGGCTGCATCGACGATCGAGACGCGCGCGAGCTCGCCGCCGAAGGGGCCGAGGAGTGGCTCCCGAAGCCCTACGACGTCGCTCAGCTCGCGGCGACGCTCTCGCGCGTCGTCAGGTGATGCTCGGTCCCCTGACGAGAGGCGCGGCGCGGCTCCTCCCGGCGCTGGCGCTCGCGCCCGTCGACAACGCGGCGTCCTGGCGCGCGGCGTCGCGGGCGTCGCGCGCGATCCTCGACGACTTCGGCATCGAGACCCGTACGTCCGATCACACCGGCCTCTCGCCCGCCGACGTCGCGCGCGGAGGGTACCTCTACGTCCATCTCGATCAGCAGACGCTGCTCTCGACGTGCCTCTATCCGCTCGTGCTCCACGGCCCCTGCTCGCTCGTGATCAACGTCGAGTTCGCGCTCCTGCCCGTCGTCGGATGGCTCTCCCTCCTCCAGGGCGCCGTCCCCATCGTCCGGCAGCGGCCGGCGCAGGCGCGGCGCGCGGTCGGGAGGGTCGCGCGGCGCCTTCGCGATGGGGAGAACTTCGGGATCTCGATCGAAGGAAAGCGCACGACGGACGGGAGGCTCTCCCCGTACAAGAAGGGGCCCGCCGTGATCGCGATCGAGGCGGGCGCGACGATCGTGCCGTTCATGTCCCACGGCGAGTACCGCCTGTGGCCACGCGGCGTGCGCCGGCCGCGTCCGGGCCTCGTCGACCTCGTCGCCTATCCCCCGATCGCGACGCGCGGCCTGACGTACGCCGATCGTGACGACGTCGTCGCGACGTTGCGCGCGCTCGCCGAGCGCGAGCGGCGTGCGCGCGGCATCGAGGCGTGAGCTACTCGGCCTTCGCTTGGCGGTTCGCGTCGCCCGCGAGCTCGAGGAGCCAGCGCTTGTCTTCGGGATCCTTGCTGAAGGACGCGGCCCTCTTGAAGGCCGATCCCGCGCCGCGATAGAGCGCCTGCGCGCGTCGCCGCTTCGTCGCGCTCGTCGTGCGCGAGGCGAGGAGCTCGCACGTCTTCGCGAGCGTGCTCCACGCGCTCTTCTCCTCGGGGACGAGCTTGGTCGCGCGGACCGCGTAGTGGAGCGCCCGGGCGGGCGACTTGCGGCGTGCCCAGCCGCGGGCGAGCTCCTCCGCGACGACTGCCGTGTCGTCCGCGACGCCGGCCTCCTCCGCGATCGCGTACGCCTTCTCGAGCTTCGCGACCGCCCCCTTCGCGTCGCTCTTCATCGACGAGGCGGCTTCCTTCAGGAGTCGGGCGATGTCGTCGCGGGCGGCCATTCCGGGTCGAGGATACGACGCCCCCGCCGCGCATGTCGACGGGCGCGGAGGCGCGTTTCACAGCGCGACAGCGAAGCTCCCCGGCGCAAGCTCGGCACGATCGGGTCATTCCGGCTCACGGCTCATGGAGGGTGTCGGGTTCACGTCGCGGAACGCGCGCCGAGGGCCGTGGCGCGCTCCATGCTTGTCCGTACTGGCTGCAGAACGCGGCCGGAAGGAGCGACCAATGACGAGAGGGCGAGGCAATCGCGCACCGTTCGCGCGCGCCACGGGGCGCGCGGCGAAGAGGGTCGCAGGGAGGACGGACGTGACGACCACGCCGCTGAACGTCCGAACGACGGGGCTCTCGGTGGACGACGCCAGCCGGAAGACCGTCCGCGCGCGCCTGGGCGCCAAGCTCGGGAAATTCGCCGCGCGCATCGAACGGCTGAGCGTCCGATTCGAGGACATCAACGGTCCTCGAGGCGGCGTCGATACGCGGTGTCGCGTGAAGGTCGTGCTCAGTGGACTCGACTCCGTGGTCTTCGAGGCGACCGGCCGAGACGTCGCGGAGGCAACCAGCATGGCGGCCTCTGGGATCGAGCGCGCCGTACGCAGAGAGCTCGGGCGCGCCGGCGGCGGGAAGCGCTCGTCTGCGGCGCGCACGTCCGCCCGTGCCGAGCGAGGCGAGGAGACCCACCGCGTCCCGCGAAGCGCGCAGACACCCGCGACCGGAAGCCTGATCGGGAGGCGCGTCGGGCAGCGCGCGGACAACCTCGAGGCCGCCCTCGAGAGGCCCGAGAAGCGGCGTCGCGACGTCCCGGTCGATACCTCCCAGCCTGGCGCGAGCGCTTCGGATCGACGCGCCGGCGGAGGTCACACCGCGCGTCGGAACACGAAGCGAAATACGGCACGGGCGACGTCGGCGCTCGAAGACTCGACTCTGGACAGGCCCTCGCGAAAGTCGACACGCCGCGCCGCGAGTCGCTCGAAGCGTGACTCGAACCTCCAGCGACGACAGGTGCGGCGGGTGCACTCGTCGAAGGCGCGCGCCGCGAGGAGCGCCGGTGAGCGTTAGGGAGCAGCGGCCATGATCGAGCGTTTCGCGATCCTGGGAGCCGCGGGCGATCTGACGCGCCGCTACCTCATGCCTGCGCTCGCTCGGCTCTCGGCCGAGGGCGCGTTCGAGCCCAGCCGGGAGCTCGAGGTGGTCGGCGTCGCGCGCGACGACTGGAGCACCGCGGACTTCAGAGCTCGGATCCGCGCAGGTCTCGAGGAGCTGGCGCCGGACTTGTCCCGCGAGAAACTGGAAGCGTTCGTGCGTCGCCTCCGATTCGCGCGCTCCGACGTGACCGATCCCCAGACGCTGAAGCGGGTCCTCGAGCCCGCGAGGGGCCCCGTGGTCGCGTACCTCGCGCTTCCGCCCGCCGCCTTCGGGCCGACGATCGCCGCGCTCTCGGCCGTCGGCCTGGCGGACGGGAGCCGCATCGTCGTCGAGAAGCCCTTCGGCGACGGCCTGGCGTCGGCCAGAGAGCTCAACGGCCTCCTCCACGATTCGTTCGACGAGCGCTCCGTCTTCCGCATCGACCACTTCCTCGGCAAGCAGACGGCACAGAACCTCCTCGGCCTCCGCTTCGCCAACCGGCTCTTCGAGCCGATCTGGAACAACCAGCACATCGAGCGCGTCGAGATCCGGTGGGACGAGACGCTCGCCCTCGAGGGCCGAGCCGCCTACTACGACCGGGCGGGCGCGCTCAGGGACATGCTGCAGAATCACCTCCTCCAGCTCCTCTGCTTGGTGGCGATGGAGCCGCCAACGAGCCTCGGAGAGCGCGATCTGCGCGATCGCAAGGTCGACGTCCTGCGTGCGGTACGGCGCCTCTCCGGCGAGGAGATCGCGAAGCATACCCTGCGGGCACGCTACGGCGCGGGCACGAGCGGCGCGCGAAGCATTCCCGCGTACGTCGACGAAGACGGCGTCGATCCCGCGCGCGATACCGAGACGTTCGCGCAGGCGACCTTGCTCCTCGACAACTGGCGGTGGAGCGGTGTGCCGTTCACGCTGCGGTCCGGCAAGGCGCTCGCCGAGGACCGCCACGAGATCACGGTCCACTTCCGTCCGGTTCCGCACCTCGCGTTCGGGCAAGACGAGGACCCGGCACCCAACGCCGTCCGCATCACGTTCGACCCCGACCGCGTGCGGGTCGACCTGAACGTGAACGGCCCCGGGGATCCGTTTCGCCTCGAGCCTGCCGCGCTCACCATGAGCCTCTCGCCGCAGCGGATCAGCGCGTACGGCAAGCTCTTGCTCGACATCCTCGAGGGCGACCCGACGCTCTCGATCCGCGACGACGAGGCCGAGGAGTCGTGGCGCATCGTCGAACCCATCCTCGAGCACTGGCGTACGGGCGCCGTGCGGATGCAAACGTACCCATCAGGCGAGGCCTTCGAGCCGACGACGACGGGAGGAGAGCCGCGATGACCCAGGACACCTCACGAGAGCGCCCACGGCCGGACCTCGGCGAGGCCTCGTCGGCGCTCGTTCGCGTGTACGCGACCGAGGCGGAGGCGTCGCGCAGCGGCGCACGGTCGTTCGCGGACCGCGCGCTCGAGGCGGTCGCAGAGCGAGGCCGCTTCACCGTGGCGCTGAGCGGCGGGGACACGCCCCGCCTCATGTACGAGATGCTCGCGACGCCCGAGCTCGCGCGCTCGATCCCGTGGGATCGGGTGCACGTCTTCTGGGGAGACGACCGCGGCGTCGCGCCGGATCATCCTCGGAGCAACTTCCGGATGGCGCGCGAGGCGCTGCTCGACCACGTCGACATCCCCGCCGCGAACGTCCACCGCATTCAGGGCGAGCTGCCGGCGACCGAGGCCGCGAGGCTCTACGAGAGCGAGCTTCGCAGCGTGTTCGGTGGGGGTCCCGCGCTGCCACGCTTCGATCTGATTCACCTCGGCATCGGCGGGGACGGGCACACGGCGTCGCTCTTCCCCGGCGAGCCGAGTCTGCACGAGAGCTCGAGGTGGGTGCTCGACGCGATCGATCGCAGTCACCACGACGAACCCCGTGTGACCTTCACGTTTCCGGTGATCAACGCCGCGCGTGCGGTCGAGGTCCTCGTCCTCGAGCCAGCGAAGGCCGACGTCGTGCACCGCGTGCTGAGCGAGCGAGGAGAGGTGGACGTGCTCCCCGCGCGTGGCATCGCGCCGACGGGCGAGCACGTCTGGCTGCTCTCGACGGGGGCCGCCCGACGGCTCGCGTCAGCGGGGCAGCGATGACCGACCGCGTCGCGAACCAGGAGATGCGAATCGAGGACTACGCCCTCATCGGCGACTGCGAGACGGCCGCTCTCGTGTCGATCGACGGGTCGATCGACTGGCTGTGCCTTCCGCGCTTCGACTCCCCCGCGTCCTTCGCGGCGCTCCTCGGGTCGAGCGCGCATGGTCGGTTCCGGGTCGCGCCGTGCGCGCCCGCGCCGAAGGTCACGCGGTCGTATCGCCCGGGGACGCTCGTCCTGGAGACGCGCTTCGACACGCCGGACGGCGCCGTCACCGTCATCGACTTCATGCCCGTGCGGTCGGGTCTGGCGGACGTCGTGCGCATCGTCCGAGGCGAGCGGGGGGCCGTCGCGATGCAGCTCGAGCTGGCGCCGCGCTTCGACTACGGCTCGAGCGCTCCGTGGCTGTCCGTGGTCGACGGGGGCGCCCTCGCCGTCGCAGGTCCGGACGCGCTCCGGCTGACCATCGGCGTGCCGCTCGTGATCGAGGACGAGGCCGTCACCGCCACGTTCACGGTGCGCGCGGGCGAGCAGCTCGCGATGCACCTCACGTGGGCGCCTTCCCACGTCACGATGCCTCCGGCTCCTGACGCGCGCGAGCGGCTCGAGGCCACGACGCGCTTCTGGACCGAGTGGTCCCGTGCCTGCACGGTCGAGGGCCCGGACCGGGAGGCAGTGATCCGCTCGATGATCACGCTGAAAGCGCTGACGTACGCGCCCACGGGCGCGATCGTCGCGGCGCCGACGACCTCGCTCCCCGAGCACGTCGGCGGCGTCCGCAACTGGGACTACCGCTTCTGCTGGCTGCGCGACGCGACGTTCACCATCCTCGCGCTGATGGATGCCGGCTACGAGAGCGAAGCGCTCGCCTTCCGCGAGTGGCTCCTCCGAGCGACGGCAGGCAAGGCCTCGCAGGTGCAGATCATGTACGGCCTCGCCGGTGAGCGGCGCCTCGATGAGCGCGAGCTCCCTTGGCTGCCCGGGTTCGCCCGCTCGGCGCCCGTTCGGATCGGTAACGGCGCGTACGACCAGTTCCAGCTCGACGTCTTCGGCGAGGTGATGGACGCGCTGCATCAGTGCTGGCGTCGCGGCCTCGGCCCCGGGCTCGTCGGCTGGAAGCTCGAGCGCGTGATGATGGACTTCGTGGAGACCGCCTGGGAGCGCCCCGACGAGGGGATCTGGGAGGTGCGCGGCCCGCGACGTCACTTCACGCATTCGAAGGTGATGGCGTGGGTCGCCGTCGACCGCGCCGTGCGCGCCGTCGAGGAGCTCGGACTCGAGGGCCCGCTCGACCGCTGGCGCGCGCTCCGCGCGCAGATCCACGAGCAGGTCTGTCGCGAAGGCTACGACGCCGACAGGGGCGCGTTCGTGCAGTTCTACGGATCGAAGCACCTCGATGCGAGCTTGCTCACGATCCCGCTCGTCGGATTCTTGCCCGCCAAGGACCCGCGTGTCCGCGGAACGATCGAGGCGATCGAGCGAGAGCTCACCACCGACGGCTTCGTGGCGCGGTACCGGACCGACCCCGACGTCGACGGACTCCCGCCGGGGGAGGCCGCCTTCCTGCTCTGCTCGTTCTGGTTGGTCGACTGTCTCGGCCTGCTCGGTCGGCGCGCCGAAGCGCGCGCGCTCTTCGAGAAGCTGCTCGCGATCCGGAACGACGTCGGGCTCCTCTCGGAGAGCTACGACGTGGGCTCCCGTCGCCTCGCGGGAAACTTTCCACAGGCCTTCTCCCACATCGGCCTGGTGACGGCGGCGGGGCTCTTCGCGAAGCGTCTCCACGACCCCGACGCGCGGTCGCGGTAGCGGCGCCAGCCCCGCGCTCCACGCGCGGCCGAGCCGCCGTGAGAAGCGTGATAGACCGTCGAGGAATGCACGACGCCTACCGGTACCGCGCCGAGGACGGACGGTTCTGCATCGACATCCGCTTGAAGAGCTCCCGGCAGCTCTTCGACGGGCGCGATCCGGCGCCGTTTCGCGAGCGAGACCTCGATGAACGCGCGGTCGAATACCTCGTGGGCGCCGTGCAAGAGCTCCCCCGCGACGCCGTCTTCAAGATCGTCTTCTGGATCTCCGACGAGCCGTCACCGCAGCTCTCCGACGCCATGCTCGTCGAGGCCGTGCAAGGGCACTTCCGCTACGAAGAGCAGCATCTCGATCGGCAGCTTCGCCAGCACGTCCGGCGCGGACAGCTCTATCTCCTGCTCGGGCTCACCATCCTCGTCGTCTTCCTGACGTTGGCGGAGCTGACGACGGGCCTCCCGGCGGGGCATGTGCGGCAAGTCCTCCGCGAGGGCCTGGTGATCACGGGGTGGGTGGCGATGTGGCGCCCCCTCGAGGCCCTCCTCTACGACTGGTGGCCGCTCCTCCAAGCGCGTCGGATCAGGCGACGGCTTCGCCAAGCCCCGATGCAGGTGCTGCAGGAACCCGGTCCAGACGCGGGAGAGAGACACAGCGATCACGCACGCGCACCGTAGAGCGACAATCACGGGACGGCGCCGCCGACGCGAGCGAGGGCGCCGCGGACGAGGGAGACGACCTCGTCGGGAGGGGCCGCGCAGTCCACCGTGAGCGCGTCTTCGGGAGGTTCGAGCGCGGCGAGCTGGCTCTCCAGCAGCTCTCTCGGCATGAAGTGGCCATCGCGCTCGCGCAGCCGAGCTGCCAGCGTCTCGACGGGGACGACGAGATGCACGAAGCGGACGTGGCCGCGCCCGCTCTCCCGGAGCGCACGACGATGTGAGCGGCGGAGTGACGAGCACGCGACGACGACGTTCGACTCGGCGTCCACCCAGCCCCGGACGGCCGCAGCAAGCGCTGCGATCCACGGAGCGCGGTCGTCGTCGTCGAGCGGCCTACGCGCCGACATCTTCGCGATGCTCTCGGGCGTGTGGAGGTCGTCGGCGTCGACGAACGCATATCCCATCTCCGCAGCCAGTCGCCGGCCAATGGTCGTCTTGCCCGCGCCCGAGACGCCCATGACCACGATGACCATCAGAACCTCGCGCCGCGCGCCTCATAGCCGTGGCGGACGATGGCTCGGACGTCGGGCCAATCCTGGCAACCGACGTCGCTGCGGCGCTCCCACTCTTCGCGCAGCTCTTGCTCGAGAGCGGAGTCCCACCCCTCGTGCTTCCCGCCGAACTCTTCGCGGGCGCAATACCCGTAGCAAAGCGCCGGCTCGGCATCATCCCATCGAAGGCCCGTGCTCCACGCCCCGCCCTCCGGGGCCGCCGGGTCCCGAGGCGTGGTCGCATGCGGCGCCGGCATGGCCGCCGTGCCGATCGCTTGCTTCACCGTGTCGTCGACGTCCTGGCCGAGCTCGCGGCCACCGAGGTGCAAGTCGGACTTCGTCTGCTCCCAGTCGCGGCGTAAGGCCTCCTTCGCGCGCTCCCACGCGCTTCCGTGCCTCTCGTTCGTCCACCAGACCGGCTGCCACCCTGCGCTACTCATCTCGGCTCCTCTGCGGTCGCGCTCGGCGCGATTCGCCGCGCTGGTCGACGAGCTGCAACGGGCGGGCCACCCCCGCGCTCCGGTGCGCCGGAGATGTTCGGCAGCGCCAAGTGGAGCGCCGTCTTGACGACGAGATGGGCGCTCACGGGTGCGGTCAAGAAGAGGAAGACCGTGACGAGAAGCTCGTGGAAGCTCGGCGCCGCCGTGGTCGCGCTGAAGTACAAGGAGGAGCCGATCAACGTCGCGCCGACGCCGAGCGTCGTCGCCTTCGTCGGCCCGTGGACCCGCGAGTAGAGATCGGGAAGCCGAGCCAGCCCGATCGAGCCGATCAGCGCGAAGGACGCACCGACCAGAAGCAGCGCGGACACGACGGTCTCCAGGATGATGGACATGGTGAGGTCACTCCACGATGTCGCCGCGCAAGAGGAACTTGCAGAGGGCGACGGTACCCACGAAGCCCATCATCGCGATGACGAGGGCGGCCTCGAAGTACAGCTGGCTCGAGCGGTGGATCCCGAGGAGCACGACGAGCGCGATCGAGTTCACGTAGAGCGTGTCGAGCGCGAGCACACGATCGACGGCGCTCGGCCCGCGGACGATTCGCGCGAAGTTGAGGGCCAGCGCCGCCGTCACGAGCACGAGCGCACAGCGAACCGCCACCGCTAGCATTCGAACGCCTCCTTCACGAGGGTCTCGTATCGATCCTTGATACGGGCGATCTCCGCGGCGACGTCGTCGATCGCGAGGCCGTGTACCAGCAGCGTGCGGCGGTCGCCGCTGAGATTCGCGGACACGGTTCCTGGCGTCAGCGAGATCACGCTCGCCAGGAGGGTGATGGCGTGCCCGGTCTCGACGGCGAGCGGTAGCTCGAGGAAGCGCGGTCGGAGACGTCGCTTCGGTCCGAGGACGAGCAGGGCGACGCGCACGTTGGCGATGACGATGTCCGCGCCCACGCGAACCGCGAGTCGAGCCAGCGGGAGATAGCGAACGTGCGCGGGATACTCGGGCCAGAACCGCGCCGAGAACAGCGGAATGCCGATCGCGAGCGCCGCGCCCAGAAGCACGGCGGCGACGGTGACGCCGTTCTGTGCGAGCAGCCAGGTGAGAAGGACGGCGACGCTGACGGCTGGCTGGGGGAAGACCTTGTGGAGCACGTTCACCTCGCACCGAGCACGGCTCGAACATAGGTGTCGCGGTCGCGGAGCTGCTCCTCCGTGAGCGAGGCATAGTCCATCAGTGGACCAGCGAAGACCGAGGACGCGGCGATGACCGCGAACAGGGCGAGGGGTACGCCGAGAGGGGCGCGGCTGACACCGCCGGTTTGCTCGGCGGGGACGTCCCAGAACACGGTGCTCGCCGCACGCGCACATGCGACGAGGCCGAGGAGGCTGGAGACCAGCATGACGCCGAGCGTGGTCGCGCCGAGCGGCGTGTCGGGGAGCGCGGCGAGGAGCGCCGCCTTCCCCAGGAAGCCCGAGAGCGGTGGAAACCCGACGACCGCGATCGACGAGAACAGAAAGCACGCACCGAGCGCGCCAGCCTGGGGTCCGATCGCGCCTCGCTCGATGCGATCGCCCGAAGGGCGCCGCGCCTGCGCGATGCAGCCGACGACGAGGAAGGCCGCAGCGACGCTCACCGTGCTGTGGCCGAGGTAGAAGAGCCCCGCGCCGACCGCGTGCCCTGCGAGCAGCACGCCCGTGAGCATCACGCCGACCGAGCTGACGAGCAGGTAGCTCTGCATTCGGCCGAGCTCCCGACTGACGACCGCGCCGACCCCCGCGATCAGCTGCGTCGCGAGGGCGGCGGGCAAGAGCCACGCGACGACCTCCCGCGTGGCGTCTGGCGCGAGCGAGATCGCGCGAACGATGCAGTAGACACCGACCTTGGTCATGATCGCGAAGGAGGTCGCCACCTCCGGACGCGCGACGGGGTACGCGCGCGTGAGCCAGAAGTGGAGCGGCGCCACGCCCGCCTTGAGGGCGAACACGATCGCGAAGAGCGCGAACGCGACGTGCACGAGAGGGCGATCCGACATCGGCAGCTCGGAGAGGCGGCTCGCGACGTGCGCCATGTTGAGTGCCCCCGTGCTGCCGTAGAGGACGGCGAGCCCCACCAGGAAGAGAGTCGACGCGATGAGGTTCGCCACGACGTAGGGGATGGCCGCGCGCATGCGTGGGGCGCCCTTTCCGTGGAGGAGCAGGCAGTACGACGCGATCAGGAGGACCTCGAAGAACACGAACAGGTTGAAGAAGTCCCCCGTGAGGAACGCGCCGTGGACCCCGGCGAGTTGCAGATGGACGAAGGCGTGGAAGTGTCGGCCGCGGGCGTCCCCGCCGCGGAGCGCGTGGGCGATGGCGGCGAGCGTGACGACGTCTGCGAGGACGAGCATCGCCGCCGAGAGCCGGTCGACGACGAGCAGGATTCCAAAAGGCGACTCCCAGCCGCCGACCCGGTACACGATGGTGTCCTCGGCCGTCGCCGAGAGCGCGAGCGCCGCGGAGACGGCGAGCGAGAGCACGATGGCCGACGCGGACACCACCCGCCGGGCGCCCTGCCGGTCCGCGGCGCCGAGCAGCACCAGCACGGCCGCGGCGAGCAACGGAATCAGGACGGAGACGACGGCGGTGTGCGTCATGCGTCCTCCTCGCCACCGTCGACGTGGTCGCTCCCCGTCGCGCGCCGCGCACGCAGCGCCAGCACGACGAGGAACGCCGTCATGCCGAAGCCGATCACGATCGCCGTCAGGACGAGCGCCTGCGGAAGGGGGTCGGCGTAACCCGTTCCTCCCGGCTCGATGATCGGCGGCCGCACGGCGCTCAGCCGTCCGCTCGCGAGCAGGAAGAGGTTGGTCGCGTACGAGACGAGGGTGAATCCGAGGATGACCGAGAACGTGCGCGCCTGCATCAGCAGGTACGCACCGCTCGCGAACAGCACGCCGATCACACCGGCGATCAGGGCAGCCATGGGCTCGCTTCGCGCCGGAAGGTTTCGTCGACGGGGGAGCTCGCGCGGGAGATCTCGCCGAGTCGCGCGAGGATGACGACGCTCGAGGAGACGACGGCGAGGTAGACCCCGAAGTCGAACACCATTGCCGTCGCGAGCTCGATCTCCCCGAGGACGGGGACGTCGACGTGCGTGGACCACATCGTGAGAAACGGCGCGCCGAGCAGCGTGGACGCGAGCCCGGCCCCAAGCGCGACGAGGAGCGAGACGCCGAAGACCGGCAAGAAATCGCGACGCAGGCGCTCGTGCGTCCACGTGGTTCCGCTCGCCAGGTACTGGAGGAGGAGCGCGATGGTGGTGACGAGCGCTGCGACGAACCCGCCGCCGGGGCGGTTGTGGCCGCGCAGGAACAGGAAGGCGCTGAACACGAGCGCCAACGGAAGCAGCGTACGACTGATCGTCACCAGGATCACCGGCGCGCGATCCCTCGAGCGCACCTCGAGCGCGTCCGGCGCGTCGCGGGGCATCCCGTCGAGCATGACGGCCGCGCCGAGCCCAGCCGCTCCGAGCACGGTGATCTCCCCGAGCGTGTCGAAGGCGCGAAAGTCGACGAGGATGACGTTCACGACGTTGCGGCCGCCACCCGCAGGAACGCTCTCCCGTAGGAAGAACGCCGAGATTCCCTCGGGCGCCGGACGCGAGAGGAGCGCCCACGAGAGCGCGGCCGCGCCGAGCCCCACGAGCGCCGCGAGCGCGACGCGGCCGATTTGCGCGGCGCCGGCGCGCGGAGCCGCCGGCTGTCGGGGCAGGTGATGCAGCGCGAGCAGCATCAGGAGAATGCTGACGATCTCCACGAGCAGCTGCGTCAGCGCGAGGTCCGGTGCCGAGAGGCGAACGAAGGCCAACGCGACGATCGATCCGACCGCAGACAGGACGACGACCGCCACGTACCGGCGTTCGTGCACGACCGCGACGACGACGGCGCCGGCGCCGGCGACGAGCCCTAGCGTCCCAGAGAGTGGGTCCGGAGCAACGAAGGCCGCGAGCTCCGGAGTGCCGCCGCTCAGAACGGGGAGAGCGACAGCCGCCGCCGCGGCCACGAGGAGGAGGGCGACGTACCTTTGGAGCGACCCTCTTCCGAGGAACGCCGTCACCGACGCGCCCGCGCGCATCGCGCGGCGCCCGCTCGCCTCGAGCATCGCGGCGGCGCGCGCACGAGGAACGACGCGATCATGAAGCGCGCGAACGCGACCGAGGCTCGCATAGAGGCCGACTCCTCCCACGAGCGCGATCGCCGTCATGAGCAGGGGCCACGTGAGGCCGTGCCAGAGAGCGATGTCGTAGGGCGGAAGATCGGCCCCGACGACGACGCGGGCCGCCATCGCGACGAAGGGCTCGTCGATCGCGGCGGGCACGACGCCGACGACGATGCACACGAGCGACAAGAGCTCGACGGGGACGCGCATCCACGCACGCGGCTCGTGCGGGAGCTTCGGCATCCCGGTCCCTTCGCCGCGAAAGAACACGTCGTGGACGAAGCGCGCCGAGTACGTCACGCCGAAGAGCCCCGCCAGGGTGACGCCGACGATCAGCGTCCACCGCGCGAAGGCCGGCAGCTCCGCGGCGATCGCCTCGGCGAAGAACATCTCCTTGCTGAGGAAGCCGTTCAAGAGCGGCACCCCGGCCATCGCCGCGGCCGAGACGCAGGCGAGGACCGCCGTTCGAGGCATGTGTCGGTACACGCCGTTCAGAACGCGGATGTCGCGCGTACCCGTCTCGTGATCGAGGATGCCGGCCGCCATGAAGAGGGAGGCCTTGAACGTCGCGTGGTTGAGCGTGTGGAAGACGGCCGCGATGGATGCCGCCGGCGTGCTGAACCCGAGGAGGAGCACGATGAGGCCGAGATGGCTGATGGTCGAGTACGCGAGCAGGCCCTTGAGGTCGTCTTGGCGCGTCGCTGCATAGGCGCCCCCGACGAGCGTGACGAGGCCGACGCTGCACACGACCCCGAACCACAAGTCGGTACCTGCGAGCGGCGCGTGGAGCCGGGCGAGAACGAAGATGCCCGCTTTCACCATCGTCGCGCTGTGGAGGTAGGCGCTGATCGGGGTCGGCGCGGCCATGGCGCGCGGCAGCCAGAAGTGGAAAGGAAACTGCGCGGACTTGCTGAAGGCGCCTGCGAGCACCAGCAGCACCGCCGGCGCGTAGAGGCGATGCGCGCGAATCGCCGGCCCGGAAGCGAGGACGACGTCGACATCGAAGGAACCGACGATCCTCGCGATCAGCACGACGCCGCCGAGCAGAGCGAGTCCCCCCGCGCCGGTCACGGTGAGCGCGGTGAGTGCGGCCCGTCGCGCCTCGGCATCATCATGCCAATACGCGATCAGAAAGAACGAGGTGAGGCTCGTGAGCTCCCAGAAGATGACGAGGAGCAGCAGGTTGTCCGAGAGGACGAGGCCGGTCATCGCGGCGGCGAAGAGAAGGAGGAGGGCGAGGAACCGCCCGAGACGGTCCTCGATGGGGAGGTAGTACGCCGCATACAGCACGACGAGCATCCCGATGCCGAGCACGAGGACCGCGAACACGAAGGAAAGCCCGTCGAGCCGCAGCGCGATCTCCAGACCGAGCCGAGGCACCCAGGGGACGCGAAGCTTGGCGATGGCCCCTGTCGCGACGGACGGTCCCTGCGCTGCAACGAGGGCGAGCGCGCTCCCGAAGGCGAGGGCGGAGACGCCGCCCGCGAGCCGGCGCGATACGCGAGCGGCCGCTGGCGCGGCGATCGCGCCAGCGAGAAGGACGAGCATCGCGATAGCCAGCGCCACGGAAGGCGCGTCTAGCACTCGCTGCGCCAGACCCCGACGAGGCGGAGCGCGGTCGGTCGTCTGCCCGCCGAGCACGCGCTCCTTGTCGCGGGGAAGGATCGCCGCAGCGCGCAATGAGCCACGGCGGCTCGAACCTCGAGCGCACGCTGCCGCGCGAGGTCGCGAGCTCGCGAAGCGCGGCATCCGCGCCGAGGCGTTGCGTGTTGCAGCGAGATGTGACTGGCGCGCTCTACGAGGCAGCAAAGCGCCTCGCCGTGGAGGCTGCCTGTCTCGCGTCGTGCGGCCGCTTGGGCGCAGCTTTCGAGAGCGGATGCGTTACCGACTGGCGTGCGCCTTGCGTCGATGAGCGACCATGTCCTTTCGTGTCCCCGACGTCGGCGCGTTGTCGCGATCGGCTCTTGCCGCAACGGGTGTGCTCGTCCTCGTGGGATGCGCGCGTCCGTCACCCGAGATGAGTGTCGCCGCGACCGAGGTCGCGACCGGCGAGGACGTCGTCGTCACATTCGACCGCCCTCACACGGGGAAGGCGACGAATCAGTACTGGATCGCGCTTCAACGCGCCGACGCACCCGAGTCCGAGACGACAGGCCGAGTCGTCCTCGAGCGTCACGAGACGGTCGTGCACTTGCCGGCGCGTTCACCCGGTAGGTATGAAGTGCGACTGCACGGTCAGTTCCCGAAGAAGGAGCACCACCTTCTTCGGCGTATTCCCGTCGTCGTGCGCGGGTGGCCCGTCCGCGTCGGCGCTCCGTCGCACGTGGATGGTGGCGGCGAACCGTGCATGGACAGCTGGCTTGCGGAGCGCGACCTGGACCCGTATGGCGCCGCGAGCGGCACGGCCTACGCCGGGGGTGACCCGCTCCTCGACGAAACGACGGGACGGAGCGTGACACGGTGGGAGCACGTCGTGGCCCAGCACCCGGAGCTCGAGCAGGTATGTGTGGGCCCGCGGCGGCGGAACACGCTCGATCACTGAGGTGCGGGCGGTGGTAGCGGCCGCCAGGACGTCGATGGCGCGCATATGGAGTCGATCAGCCGGACGGCATCTCGTGTCAAAGGCCGCGCGCCCGTTCCGGGGCGTGCGGGGCTGTTACGAGACGCTGAAAGAACCGAAGCCGGCGTGACCTGGGGTCTCGGGGGGCTCCGTGAGGACGTCGCCGAAGCCGACGTCGAGCCCGAACGGACCCGCGTAGATCTTCCCGGCGAGCATGGCCTGGACGCGGAACCTCCGGCGGTCGTAGACCGGGTGCTGCGCGCACGCTGGCGCGCTCGCCGAAGTGCTCGAACATGCGCGCGAGGAAGCGGTCGAAGACGAGCACCTGCCGGAAGCGCCCCATGCCCGGCGCACCCGCCGCCGTGCGGATCCTGCGTTCGACCGCCTGCTTGAAGGCTTCGGGGCTAGCGTACGTCTGCGGCGGCATCTCGCTCGGGGCCGAGCCTGGTCGTCGCCGTCTTCGGTACGTCCGCGAAGTGAAGAACCAGGCCGCGAGGGAGCCGAAGCCTGCGCTGCGACCACGATGCGGGCGCGGAGTGAAGGCCCCGTTCATCGAGTTGTGGCGAGGGAGAACGGCGTCCGGGGAAGAGTCGAGTCCGCGCCTCAGCGTGCCTTGCGGCGTCGCACCACCGCGGCGAGTCCGAGGAGAAGCACCGCGCCTCCGAGTCCGCGCGACGGAGCGCCCGAGGTCGGCTGCGAGACCGAGCAGCCGCCCCCGGCGGCGGGCTTCGAGGCGGCTTCCTCGGTCGGCCCCGACTCGTCGTCTCGGGAGGTCGTGCTGTCGGAGTCGGAGTCGCTGGGATCGCTGCTCGGGTTGTAGTCTGCGGCAGGGGCCGGGGTCGTCGTTGCCGGCGCCGCCGCGGACACGCGCAGCGCGAGGGTCTGCGACGCGCCGTTCTGCGAGCCGTCGAGATCACAGTCGGTCCACGTGAGGCCGCCGTCCGCCGAGGCACGGAAGAGCACGACGTAGTCGCCTTCGGTGGTCGGGGCGTCGAGCCCGCCTTGGATGCGAACGTCGGCGCGCGCGCCCGTCGTCTCGGCGACCGTGGCGGGCGTCCAGGTCATCTTCGTCGGCGCTGCCTTCGGCGCGATGCCGATCTGCGCGCGCGCCTCCCCCGCGCGAAGGTTCGTGTACGTCGCCGTCGCCTCGAGGACGGCCGTGCGCGCGCCGCTCTTCACCTCGGCGAGCGTCTGCGTCACGATCGAGCACGACTGCAGCTCCGCCTTCGTGGCCGGGGAGCCTGCGTTCGGGGGCTTTGGCGTAGGCTTCGGGGGGGCGAACTTCGCGAGCCAGCCTGCCTGGGCGGCGACGGCGGCCGCGCTCCAGGGGCCGTTCGCGCAGCCCTTGTCGATCGAGGTGGTGGTCGCGGTCGACGGGTCCGTCTTGGACGTGTCCGACGGGGTCGCGGCAGTGTCGGTCGCGGCGCTCCTTCCGGAGACCATGCCCGAGAGGACCCAGTCGCCCGTCTTGAAGAGCCACGCGGTGTACCAAGCCCGCTTGGGCTTCTTGGCGAACACAGGCGCGCCGAGGTCCGTGGCGCACAGCTGCTGGTCTCTCTCGGTCAGCACGAGCTTGCCCACCGCGCCCGTCTGGGACTCGATGCGCCCTTCGACCTCGACGGCGTTCTTGTCCTTCGGGTCGAGCGTGTTGGCCCCCAGGACGGTGTATCCGTCCTTCAGCGTGAGCGCCCCGAGCTTGACGTCGGGGCCCTCGATCTTCGAGGCGAGCTCGAGGACGCGGAGGTCGGAGGTGTCCGCCGTCGAGCTGCCCGTCGGCGTGAGGACCTTGCTGATCGCGATCGGCTTCGTGGCGCCGTCGGCCGAGGCCTGGCGCACGACGGAGGAGTCGCTACCGCACCCCTTCACCGTCAAGACATGCTTGTCGCCGATCTTCGCGCCCATGCAGACGGGCCCCGCGGCCGAGTCCTTGTCGTCGAAGACGTAGACGAGCGGGGAGTTCTTCTCGGTCTCGTCGCTGCCCGTGACCGCCGCGCCCTGGCCGTCGACGTCGTCGAGCGCCGGAGCCCCGCAGCCGAGGGCAAGGCAGGAGACGCTCGAAGCGACGAGCAGGGCAAGCGGGAGGGAGACGATGCGCGGCAGCATGGTGCCCGGCGAGGTCCAAGAACCATGCCCGGTCGGCGCGTCGACGTTGCCGGCAGTTACGGCCCTCGTCCCTGGGGAAAGGCGCGGCGACCCTCTCCGATGGTGATCGCGTATCGAGCGGTTGACGCGTCGGGCGCAGTCGCGCGCGCGCGACCTGGGCCCGCACGGTCAACGATCCGGTGACCGCTCGACGCAGAGGGCCGGGAGCCGTCCGTCGACACGGCGACAGCTTCGACTCCTGCAGTTGTCACCGTCTCCGCAGACCCCGGACCGAGCGAGAGCCGCTCGGTGTGTCAGAGCGCGGCGGCGATCTTCTGCACGGTGTTCCAGTTGCGGGCCGTGCCCACGAGGCCGAGGGCGCGCCACCCCGGGTTGGCGCTCAGCTTCGAGCGGCCGATACCGTCTGGATACGTGATGTAGAGGCAGCCTTCACCGACCTCGAGCTCCTCGGGGCCCGGCGCGCGGAGCTGGGCGAGGGCGGCCAGCTCTGGCTTGCCGCGCGTGACCAGCACCACGAGATGGCTCGGGTCACGCTTCGCCATCTCCGCGAACGGGTTCGCCGTCACGATGGCAGCCCACTGTGCCGGCGTGCGAACGAAGACCTCCGTCTCGAGGCCGAGGCGGGACGCGAGCGCGGCTTCGAGCTCCTTCTCGACCGCGGACGTCGTCCTTGCCTTGGAGTCGAAGACCGCGTTGCCGCTCTGAAGGAGAGTCTGCACGCGGGAGCACTCGAGCGACTCGAGAAGGTCGCGGAGATCGGCCATGGCGATCTTGCCAATCTTGCCGAGGTTCACGGCGCGAAGGAGGGCGACGTATCGAGCCACGTGCGCATGCGTACCCCTCGGTGATGCGCTCGTCAGCCCCAGGTCCCAGCCCCGCCCCAGCCGCGACCCTGCACCCGCCGCCGACTGGGCACTCAGAGGGGCGATACGCGAACGCCGAGGTACCGAGGACACTGTGAGGGACCAAAGCAGAACGGGCTGAGAGCTTTGCTCTCAACCCGTTCGTTCACTGCGGTTTTGTAGGCGCGATTGGGGTTGAACCAACGACCCCTACCGTGTCAAAGGCCGCGAAGGCGTTGCCGAGCGTGTCAGGTCGTTACGAGACCGCAGAAAAACCGAAGCCGGCGTGACCTGGGCGTTCCACCCGTTACGACGCGTTTCGGGCGAAGTGGTGAGGATGGTGGGGAGGCAGAGGGCGGCAGGTGGGGAGGGCGGCCGAGGTCGCGCTGCCTGCCCTCCGCGCTCGGCCGACCTGGACGGTACGAAACGTTGTGTCATAATCGTACTAATCAACGTTTCGTACCATGCCTGCTCCTGTCCCCTCGAAGGCCGATGTTCTGCGGCGCCTCGCGCGCCGGGGGCCCCTCCGCGCGCGCGATCTCGACGATGCGGGCGTTCCGCGCTCGTACCTCGCGCGTCTCGTCGAGCGCGGCGAGCTGGAGCACGCCGGGCGCGGCCTGTACCGCCTCCCGGACGCCGATGTCACCGAGCTCCACAGTCTCGTCGAGGTGAGCCTCCGCGTTCCGCACGCGATCGTCTGCCTCCTGAGCGCGCTCCAGGTGCACGGCCTCACGACCGAGCTGCCGCACGCGGTCTGGATCATGATCGACACGCGCGCGCGCGCGCCGAAGATCGACACGCCGGCCATCGAGGTCGTCCGCGCGCATGGCGCCGCGCGCGAGCACGGCGTCGAGCGCCGCCGCGTCGAGGGGGTCGAGGTGCAGATCACGAGCCCCGCGAAGACCGTCGCGGACTGCTTCCGATACCGGCGACACGTCGGCACGGAGGTGGCCGTGGCCGCGCTCCGGGACTACCTCACGCTTTCGCGTCGCCGGGACCGACCGGCCCATGTGACGATCGATGCGCTCGCCGCGGCCGCAAAGGCCGACCGCGTGAGCACGGTGCTCCGTCCCTACCTCGAGGCGCTCGCGTGACGAAGGCCCCCACGAACATCGGCGCGTCGGTTCGGGCGAGGCTCCTCAAGCTCTCGAAGGAGCGCCGGGAGGACTACCAACTCCTGCTCGCGCGCTACGCGAACGAGCGCCTGCTCCATCGGCTCTCGACCTCGTCGCACGCCACGGGCTTCGTCCTCAAGGGCGCCGCCCTCTTCACCCTCTGGACGGGGCGCGCCCACCGCGCGACGCGTGACATCGATCTCCTCGGCTTCGGCGACCCGACCGAGGTGCGCCTGCGTGCCGTCTTCGAGGATGTCCTTCGCGCCGACGTCGTCGACGATGGTGTGCGCTTCGACGTGTCGTCGCTCGAGGTGGGCCCCATCCGCGAAGACCAAGAGTACGGCGGCGTCCGCATCACGCTGCGTGCCGAGATCGGGAGCGCTCGCGTCCGTCTCCAGGTCGACGTCGGGTTCGGCGACGCCATCACCCCGGGGCCCGAGCTCGTCGAGTTTCCAGCGCTCCTCGACTTCGACGCCCCGAAGCTGCGCGCCTACCCGCGCCCGACCGTCGTGGCCGAGAAGTTCGAGGCGATGGTGAAGCTCGGCATCGCGAACAGCCGCATGAAGGACTTCTTCGACGTCGTCATCATGTCGCGAACGTTCGCCTTCGACGGCGACGAGCTCGTGCGGGCGATCCGCGCGACGTTCAAGCGGCGGGGGACGGCGCTGCCAGAGGCGCTCCCGCTGGCCCTCACCGACGAGTTCGCGGAGGACGCGACCAAGCGGGCGCAATGGGCGGGCTTCGTGCGCAAGGCCGGCGCATCGACCGAGCTTCGCGACTTCGGCGAGGTCGTACGCGAGGCCCGTGCCTTCCTCGCCGATCCGCTGGGCGCGTGCCGCGCGAGCGAGGC
The DNA here is from genome assembly GCA_022842465.1 of Polyangiaceae bacterium. Lineage (GTDB taxonomy): Bacteria > Myxococcota_A > Polyangia > Polyangiales > Polyangiaceae > Labilithrix. The sequence goes on from JALHPN010000008.1 coordinate 37,292, forward strand.
GTGGGCGCTTGAATGGCCGCCGCCCGGACCCTGGAAACGCCGATGAGCCTCCGCGGTTTCAGCGTCCAAGCGTGCATGCGGGGCCGGGCGAGTGGCCGTCGGCGCTGCACATCAAGTGAGGTCCCGGAAGTCGTGAAGGCCCCGTGCCCCCAGCTCGTTGACGATAGTTCGAACGGCCGGCCGCGCGGGCTCGTGCTTCGCGCAGGCCGTGAGAACAGTGCGGACCTCCTCGCGCCACGTGTAGATGTGGCTGCCGCTCTCATCATTCAGAAGGTACAGACGGAGGGCTTGGAGCACCTCTCCCGGGTTCTTCTTGGCGAAGTTGGCGAGCTTCTTCAGCAGGAATGATCCGCCCTCGACGATCGTACCGCCGCGCAGAACGTCAGCCAGGCAGCGCAGCAGCCATAGCGGATCGAGCTTGCCCGCGACGACCCACCAACCGAACGCCGTCTCCTCCGGGCGCACGGTTTCGATCGGCGTCTTGGCGTGAGTCGTGCGCCGATGGTCCCAGAATCGCGTGAGCCGCTCGGTCACTTCATCTGGCACGTCCTTTACCCGCCAGAGTCGCCTTCCGATGAACTCCACGAGCTCGTGTCGAGCGTCCGCGGGCGCCGCCTCAAAGAAGAGGTCGAGCAATCCGTCCTCCCCACCAGGCGCAATCAGCCCGAGCGCGGTCAGCTCCCCTAGGTGCTGGGCCAGACGTTGCCAACGCTCCTTGGCACCGAGGTCCGTCGCTGCCGGACGCTTCGGCATCTGCGTGATGGCTGCGCGATAGCGCGGTGCGAGGAGGCCGAAGAGCGCTCGGGTCGGCCAGTTCCAGCGCAGGAAGGCACCGAAGGCCGCCACGCCTACGTCGTGTGCACCGAAGAGGCGCTCTTCCTGGGTCTCCGACCAACGCGGATCGAGGAAGTGAAGTACCCCGAACCACCAGCCGAAGATTGCTCGGACAGCAGGAGAGGTCTCTTCGCCGACTCGGGTGGCAACAACATCGCGGAACTCGGGAGGCAGTCCGGCGTTGCGCCGGTCGCGCGACACCCACCGCGCGTACGAGATGGCGGCTTCGGCGGCGCGCCCCCGAATCGTGTTGATCCCGTGATCCTCGGGGTGTCGCCACGAGGCAAGGTTCTCCCGTTCGGGCGTCGGGTCCACGTCCTCGAGGAGCACGTGGATTGTTCGCCAGACTGATGGGCGCCGCGCACGGGGGATCTTCTCCTTCTGCAGCGCGGTGACCAGAAGGTCGGCCACGCTGCTCCGGCAGGACGCCCACGTCGGGTCGCGCGACTCCCATGGCATGACTTCGGGAAGCGGCTCGTCCGCCTGGCTCACGATCCAGTAAGCGAGTTCGAGGGTCTTCTCCCAATCGACGTTCACCTCGTCGGAGACGAGCGCCTCGCGGACTCCATCGGTGACGGCTCGGACATACGCCGGGGCCAACTCGCGAACACGATCTTGCCGCTCGATGAATCGTCCAGGGTCGCGGGCGATCGCCTTCGCGAGCTCCCGGCCGACGCCGGCCCGAGAGTGGTCGAGGAGACCTCGCGGCGGAACCCAGGCCCTGAGTCTGTCGATGACGTCATCCACCGCGAGCGCAGCAAGCTCGTCGCTCGAGAAGGGGCTCGTCGGCCCCACCCAAGCCTCGCCAACGACGGGGCGCGCCCGGACGTCCTCCGGCTCACCGCTCCGGGCGACAGCCTGCAGATACAGACTCTTGGCGGTCGCGGGCAGCTTCTCGACGATCGGACGCAGTTTTCGGAGCATCCACCACTCGCGGAGCTCCGCTCGCCGTCTGTTCTCCTCCGGTTCACCGCCAGCGATCTCCTGGAACAACTCCGGGCCGCGGAGCGCCATTCCGAGGAGGCGAGTGCGGTCGGCCTCGTCGACGTCGGCGAACGCTTCCCCGAGAAGGAGGCCGTACTCCCGCTCAACTTCGTGGTCGAAGAGGAGATCTGCCCGCGTCACCCACGCAACGGCACGCTCGGCGAGCTTCTCCCGCCGGACAGCCAAGACGTAAAGGGCGATGCGGCGAAAGATGGCGTATGGCCGACGTCGAAGGCTCTCAAAGAGCCATTCGTCCTGCCCGAGGTCGACGAGATGGATCGCTGCATCGCGGACGGCATCAACCAGCGCATCGAGAATGTCTTCAGTCCAGCCGGCATCCTCGATCGCTGGCCGCCAGCCTGCGGAATGGTCGCGCTCATCGTTCTCGTTGAGAGTAGACCTCACCGCGGTGTGAAGATGATCCGAAACGAGTTCGAAGAACGTGCGCGCCGAGCATGCCAGCAGCGCGGGGCCACTCTTGGCGAGCGCTTCGCCGTAGGCTGAGGGCGACAGGCGTGCTCTCACGTCGCGTGCGCGCGATACGGTGTGTTCGCTTTGACCGTTGGGAGCGAACGGTTCGAAGAGGCGGCGGGCGAAAGCGAGTGCCTCCTTCACGCGACCGGCGAGTGCTAGGTGCGCTGCGACATCCCCGAGGCGGTTCTCAACGAAGGGTCCGACGGGCCTACGCTCCTCGATCGCCTTTGAGAGTGCGGAGGTAAGCGAAGCTGCCACGTCTGCCGGCAATCGAAGGACCACCGCGAGAAGCGTGGAGACGACGTTAGGGTTCGCGGGCTTCTGCCCCAAGATCGACTTGAGCGCGACGGCGACCGGCTGGGGCGCTCTGGCTGCAATGCGATAGAGGTATCCGAGCTGGGCCCAAGGAGGGAACCGCGTAGCTCCGCTGGGTTCTTCGATCGGCTCTGGTGGATTCTCAAAGAACCCCAGTTTCAACAGCGGAGCGAGCCAGCGCGGATCATCTAGTCGCTCGAAGAGGTACGCGACGTGTTCGGGATGGGCGAGGTGTGATGCGACGATCTGTATCGTTGTCTCTGTCGGCTCGGCCTGCTCGCGAAGCAGGCGGTCGAGATCGTCGATGGACGTGTAGAAGTCGAGCACGCGCGAGAGCAGCATCTTCTCGAACCGATCAAACTGGTCGAGGAACTCCTGGTCGTTCCGTGCACGGGCCCCCACTTCGAGGTGCGTTCGCGCTACGAACCACTTGCCGAAGCTCATCCAGAGTGCGGCGAGCGGAGCTGCCGCAGAGCGGTCGTCTCGGTGCCCGACGAACAAGCGGGCCGCGTTGTTGAGGTTGTTCAGCTGAACGTCTTGGTGCGCCTTGATGAGCGCCTCGAGACGAGCACCGGCCGAGGCCGGGAGAAGGTAGTGCAGCGGCTCGCGGTCGCGCAGTGCTTCAAGCGGCTGCGGCGTGGCTTCGGCCAGAGCACCGACGAGCGGTCGGTACTCGAGACGCGGAACCAGCCGCGGACCCACGAGGATCTCAGGGAGACGGTTGCAGATGTCGCGGACGGCGTGCGCGAGGAAGTACTGCCAACCGGGAGGTCGCGGTTCGACGTGTCGTAGCTGCACCGCCCCGGCGTAGAGCGCGGCGAGATCGGTCTGCTTCTCTGCCAGCGTCTCGAACGCACGGCGGCGTCGCTCCGTCCACCACACCTCACCGGGGAACGGAGGCCCGGAGGGCTCGCGTGCGCCTCGCGACCTCGTCGAGCGCACCTTCCGTACCGTCGCCGGAGGCGCTGGCGTTCGCCTCACGTTGCCATCGGAGCCCTTCGCCCTCCGGATCGCTCGGGTCGAACCCTTCGCGTTACGAGCGCTCACACATCCTCGAAGTAGTCGCCGTCGACCTTTGGAATGCGGAGTGCCTTGTGGCTGACACCGATGCCGTAGTCCATCATCAGGGCGGAGAGCTGGGCCCCGTCGACGAGCACGATGCTCCCGCGGGCGCGGCCCGCGGCTTCCTTGGCATCTCGCGTGAACGCGCTCGTCGTGATGAACACGCCCTTGGACGCGGCTTGCAGCTGTAGTGCGCCCATGAAGCCCTGGACCTCCGGGCTGCCGACCGTGTTCTTCCACCGCTTGGCTTGGACGTAAACCTTCTCGAGGCCGAGCCGATCGAGGGAGATGATCCCGTCGATGCCTCCGTCGCCCGAGCCGCCTACGCGCTGGAGATCGGAGCGACTCGTCCCGTAGCCCATCGCGTGCAGCAGATCGAGCACGAGCTGTTCGAAGAACTCCGGTGGTGCGCGGCCGATGTTCTCAAGCAGATCGCGGCCGACGCTCTCGCGCAACTCGGCGAGTGCCGCCTCGATGCGTTCCTCGGGGCTCGCCTTCGCGGTGGTCTCGGTCGGCACCGCGGGCGCTGGCGGGACATCGTCGGGGGCGTCCTTCTTCGGGCGGAGCCTCTGACTGCGGTCGACGTTGGCTAGGCGGTCGATCTCCTCCTCGGAGAGATTCGAGTTCGCGGCGGCGAACCTCTGTCCCTCCGGGGTGAGGCGCCAGAAGCCCTGTCGCGGGCTACTGGAGAAGCCCGCGCGCTTGAGCCGGTCGTGCGCCCAGCCGTTGCGGTTCTTGTAGAGCAGCTGCACCCCGCTCGGCACGCGGTCAGCTCGGTCCTCGGCGCTGAGACGAAGCGCGTTGGCAACCGCCTCGTGCGCATCGGCAGTGCGAACACCGTCGGGGTGCTCGGCAAGGTAGCGAAGAAGCGGAGCGATGAACTGGTCGTAGGTGGGAACGGACATGGGAGGCTCAACGGGACGGGACCGCACCGAGATCGACGCGGTCGGGATGACGGAGCGCAGCGTCGATCACCAGAGAGGTGGCCTCGTTCAGCGTCCGGGCGAGCACGCTAAGAAGCACCTGAGATCGGGGCGATGTGAGGCCTGCCAGCTTCGCGACTGCGGCGACACACTGCCGATGGTGTCTCTTCTCGATCGAACCGATGTTCTCTGCGATGCGTTCAAGCAATCGTCGCCACCGCTGTTTCTCCCAGTAAGCATCGGGCGACTTCCGCAACCACTCGGGCGCGAACCGGGTCAGCTTCCGCGTCGCTCTCTCTAGCTTCGTTTCATCCTCCCAGCCGACGGCCGTAGGCATGAACAGCGTGACATCTTGCTCGACCCCGCCCGTGATCGGACCCTTCTGGGTCGGTGTCTTCGTGTGGACGATGAAGTCGTTCCGAAAGTGTCGAAACCAGAAGACGAGCCATCGGAGTGCGGCGGCATGGGGCCGGAGCGCGGCGATCGGCTCGGGAGCGTCAGCTGCATCGAGGCGTTCTTCAACAAGCGGGAAGAAGGAGATGTCCGTGGGCTTCGCGAACCCGGCGAGTCTCGACACCATGTACGACCACTGGTCGAGCATTACGGCTCCAAAGAGGAAGACGGCCTCGAGGTCGACGCGGAGCGCGTGAACGAGTTTGCCGATCGAGCGCGATGCCTGCGCGACGTTTGCGGGCCAAGGCACTCCCGCGGGAATATCGAACGGGCGCAGAGCCTGGAACTGTGCGTTTGCGCGCTCACGCCGAGCGCGAACGCGGAACATGCGGCGCGTGATCAATGCAAGGTCCTTCGCGCGAGTGATGACCTCGACCTGGTGGTAATAGAGGGCGTATGGTCCCTTTGGAATCGTGATACCGAGTTGCTGCGTAGTGGGCGGGTTCTCGGCAAGCCGCGTACAAAGGCTCATGAAGTGCCCCACGATCTCATCTTCGGACAACACGACCAGGTGACCGGTCACGCGGGCTCCACGTTTGGGACTGATTCGGCACTGGCTTCGTAGAGCTGTCGTGCCGCGATGAGAGCTCCTTCCGATGGTCCGAACCAATCCGCGCGGCCGGGCCATCCCTGCTCGTCGAGGTCCCACCCGTTTAGCGCACCGTCGTAGCCGACGTGGCGCAGGAGCACCGCCGCGAGGAGCGCGCGCACGATCCGAATCCTGCGGACGTCGCGCTCGATGACGTAGTCCTCTCCGTCCTTGTTCATGAGGCCGGTGTGCGCAACGGTGTTCCGTCCTCGGATCTCGCGGAGTGCCTCATCTGGAACCGTCATCCCCCAAGCGTCGAACAAGTTGCGCGTGAGGCTCGACGTCGTCGGTCGGGCCACGTCCTTCAACTTCGAGTACATGTCGGCCGCCGCGCGGTCGTCGCGAGCGTGGGCCGCCCACATCTCGCGCGTCGTCTTCAACCATGCTTTCCAGTCAGCCTTGCTGCGCACCAACGGCACCTTGGACGGCGTCAGCCGATTCGCGAGCGCTTCGAGGCCGATCTGAGCAGAAAGGTACTGACCGTCCACGTGCCCGGCCGTGGAATCCACGTAGCTGCACGTCGCCATTGTCGTCGGATTCGGAGGCGCGCCGCTGAGGGCGCGTGCCAAGAGCGGAAAGGCAACGGCGATCCAGGCGTGGTCCCGTTCATCAGGTAGTGGAGGCGCCTGGCTGACGTCTTCGCGGTAGCGGTAGCCGAACGACGCCCCGTACGCAGCCACGGGCTGATTGTCGGCATCCACACCGATGAGCGTGTCGAGATGCAGAGGCGTTCCGAGCAAGAACTCCAACGCGGCGAAGTCGTGCCAAAGCGGCTCACGTCCAACGACGGCATCCTGCGTTTCCAGTACAACGACGCACGACCGGGGACCAAAGGCGCCCTTTCGCGTGAGGTGCCAGGTCGCGTTCCCCTGCAAGCGCAAAGAGTTGAAGCAGCGCGCGCCGTGACCGTAGACGAAGAGGTTGTACGCACGGCGGACGCGCACACCCTTGAGGGCACCGACCCACGCGACGGCCGCCTTCCCTGTCGACCAATGCCATTCCGTGAACTGCAGCTCTGTCGTGAGCTCCGCTGCGTGCCCTAGCTTGATCGACGTGCCTTGAGTCGTGACGTGCGCGTGGCGAGCGGTGACGATCGACCCGTCAGCAAGTAGTGCTTCGATGCCGTCGTCGGAATCCTCGTGCAGCCGCCTGAAGTGGCCCTCAAGGGACACGAGTGCATGGCCCGACTCCTTGATCGTGACCGCGCCTCGCGCCCCCGATCCTGAAGCAGAGGCAGCGCCACGAAGACTCTCAACCGCGGCGAGCGAGAGCGACGGGATGTCGGCATGAGCGTGGGCATAGAGCGCGAGGATTGACGCGAGCGGCTTGGGCAGCTCGATCACCTCCGGCCTCGGCTCCGACGCGCTCACGCTTCGACCGCCTCCTTGCCGCGCGCGCGTCGTGCGGCGCGCTTGGTGCGACCACCGTAGGCGGACGGGCCAAGTGTCTCGCCCTCGTCAACCCGTTGCCGCCGGAGCGTCGTTGCCGCCGGCTCGTCGGACGGATCCTGGGGCACGAGGTCTCCCCGGAACGCCTTGCCGAGAACCGAGCGAACGAGCGTCTTCAAGCTCGCGCTCGCAGCAACGTGGGTCGTGTCCAATCTCTCGACCACTCGCAGCATGTCTCTTGCTCGGGCAACGACGGCCTCCTGCTCAGCGACAGGTGCGAGCGGAAGCGCCGCCGCTCGCAAGTCGACCAGATGGATGTGGAGCAGGCCGGACCCCGTGGCTTTGAAGCGCTCCTGGAAGAACGGCGACCAGAACGCGAGTTCGAGGAACTCGCCCATGTCGCGCACTACGGGCTTCACCAATGCGAGCGATACAAAAATGCTGAACACCGCGTCCGTCTTGATGAGCCGCGCGACGCCCAGCGTTCCGTCCTTGCTGATGAGGATGTCGCCTCGTGCCGGGTCGGTCCGCTTGATGTACTCCTCGTGATCGGCCTGCGTGACGTGGTTCACGTCTGCGAACGAGATTCCAGGCCCGGCCGTCAGATTCTTAACCGTGAGGAAGGGGACGCCCTCCGCCACGTACGTCGGCTTCTTGTGAACCCCGTCAACGACTTTCGTCGAGAGCTCCTCGACGCTCGCCCAGCACCACCCCTCCGGCAGCTCGGGCAGCCCTGTCGTGTCCACCGGCGCGGGCTCGTTGTACTTCGCCTTCCACTTGTCGTCGATCGGGGGCTTGCCCTTGGCCTTCATCTTGGCGAGCTCGGACCCCTCCCACCTCTTGCGGCGCTCGGCGCGGATGCGCTCGAGAAGCGTGCTCGCGGGCTCGACGTTCGGGTTCTTTGCGCGCCAGTCCTTCGTGAGGTCGCCGCGGAAGGCCGCCGCGAGGATCGACTGGCGGAGCTTCTCGAGCAGCGGCGGGACGGTGTCGAGCGCCTCGCGCGCGCGGCGGTTCCGCGCCTGGAGGGCTTCGAGCTTGGCGACGATGCGGCGCTGCTCGTTAAGCGGCGGGAGCGGCAAGCGCACGGTGCGGAAGCGCTCGAGGCTCAACTTTTGCTGAGCCACTCCTGCCGTCTGATCAAGGATCTGAGTCCTGACGGGCTCGGCTCTAAAGGCATCGCGGAGGAACTCGGCGATGGTGAGCCCCGTATTCGGCGTCAGCTTGATGCAGTCCGCAGTGATGATGGCGGGCGGACGGGTGGACGGGTACACCGCCGTGTCACCCGGAGGATCGCCCATCTTGGTTACAAGCAAGTCCCCGGGCCGAACGTAGTGCCGCGCCAGCTTTGCCGCTTTCGCCTCATCAACGAACTTGGTTCGAGCATCACCGAAGCGCCCGGCGCGAATCTCTCTCACGAAAACGAGAGGGACGCCCTCGGCGCGGTAGTCGGGCACCTTCAGGTCGCTACCGAAGGGCCCAATCGTGAGCGCATTCGGAACGTTCGCCGCGATCTCATCCGGCGTTGCCCAGGTCCATCCGCGAGGCAGCGTGCCGCTCACGCTCCCAGTTCCTCTTGGAGCGCCTGCATCTCCTCCAGCGCGGTCTGGAGCTGCGCGACGATCTCCGCGGCAATGACGTCCGGCTCCGGCAGGTCGGCATGGTCGGTCACGCTGTCGTCCTTGAGCCAAGCGATGTCGAGGTTCTCGCCGCGCTTCGCGATCTCCTCCCGCGTGAACTTGCGGAAGCGCCCCGCCTCGCCCTGGTCCTTGCGCTTGCTCTTGCCGTGCGGATCCTCGCCGAACGCCTTCTCGAACTCGGCAAAGTGCGCGCGGGTGAACGGCGTCCGCTTGCCGAAGGACGGCATGTTCGTCCGCATGTCGTAGAACCAGACGCCCTTCGTGCTCGCCTTGTCCTTCGCGCCGCGCGTGAAGAAGAGGACGTTGGTCTTCACGCCCTGGGCGTAGAAGATGCCGGTCGGCAGGCGCAGGATGGTGTGGAGATCGCACTTCTCCATGAGGTCGGCGCGGACCTTCTGGCCGACGCCATCCTCGAAGAGCACGTTGTCGGGAAGGACGACCGCCGCGCGGCCACCGGGCTTGAGCCCGCGGTAGATGTGCTGGAGGAAGACGAGCTGCTTGTTGCTCGTCGGGTACGTGATGTCGTCGCGCGTCGGCCCGCCGCCACCCTTCTTCGTACCGAACGGCGGGTTCGTCAGAATGACGTCCGCCTTCGGGAGCTTCGCGCCGCTCGGACCGAGGGCGTCGCCCAGCAAGATGTCGCTCTCGATGTCATGGAGCATCGCGTTCATGAGCGCGAGCCGCTGCACGTCGGCGACCAGCTCCATGCCGTAGAACGCCTCGCGGCGCTGGAAGTTTTGCTGCTTCGTCGACAGGTCGAAGTGCTCGTTCGTGTGCTCGTAGACGTAGCGGTGCGCGTTGATGAGAAAGCCCCCGGTGCCGACGGCGGGGTCTTGGACGAGCTCGCCGGCCTGGGGCTTCACGAGGGCGACCATGCACTCGATGAGCGGGCGCGGCGTGAAGTACTGCCCCGCGCCGCTCTTGGTCTCCTCAGCGTTCTTCTCGAGGAGCCCCTCGTAGAGATCTCCGAGCCCCTCGGCCTTGGCGCTGTACCAGTCGAGCGCGTCGATGGCCTCGACGACGGTGCGGAGGTTTCGCGGCTGCCGGAACGACGTGTTCGCGTTCGCGTAGATCGCTTGCACGCGGCCGGCGCCCTTGCCGCCGAGCTCGACGAGGAGCGTCTTGTAGAACTGGAGGAGTTCGACGCCGTCCTTCGACGCGAGGTCATCCCAGCGATAGCCGGCCGGGACCTGCTTCTCGGCGCCCGTCTCCTTCGCCATCTTGAGGAAGAGGAGGTAGGTGAGCTCGGTCACGTACTGGAGGTACGTGATGCCGTCGTCGCGGAGGACGTGGCAGAGGTTCCAGAGCTTCTGAACGATGTCTTGCGTCTTCATGTCGTTGTCTCGAGAGCCTTGATGCCGGCCCGATGCCAGCGGGCGATGTAGCGATCGGCGAGGAGCTCGGGGTGCGCCGCGAGGAACTCGCGGCACCAGCCGACGAGGCCGTCCCACGCGCTGGTGGCGTCGACGGGGCGGAGCGACCAACCTAGCTCATCGAGGGTCCAGTTCGACTTGGCGGCGTTCCGTAGCATGGACGTGGTCACCCAGTTCGTCGGGTCGTCGGCGCCGCCGCGAGCGACCGGCTGCACGTGATCGATGCTCGGAAACAGCTGCCAGAAGGCGATGTGGCTCTCGCTCATCTTCCAGTTCGGGTGAGCCGGAAACTCTTCCGGCATCACCTTCGAGAGGAGACGGAGCGTGGCGGGGAAGACGAGGCGTGCGCCGGAGTAACGGTCGGTGAAGCGGTCTCGCAGAAAGACGTGCATCGACTGGAGCTCGGTATAGGCGCGGCCCGCGTTCGCCACGGGGACGAAGGGGTACTCGGCCGTGGCGATCGCTCGCGCCGTGTCGGGCTCGTTCCGAAGCAGCGCCCCGCAGACGCGGGTCAGCACGTCCGCTGGATCGCCCACGTCAGCCCGCATCTTTCCAGACCTCGTCGGCGAGGTCGCCGAGGACGGCCTCGAGCTTGCCGTCGAACGCCTTGTTCAGGTGCGCGAAGCCGCCACGCGCCTTGAACTCCCCGGTGTCGAGGGCGGCGCGGTCGACGACGGTCTCGATCTTGAGCTGCGCGCAGATCCGGTCGAGCCACTTCTTCTGCGGCTCGGTGAACTTGCCCGATTGGAGGACGCGCACCCGCGCCCGCTCCACGCGCTCGGCGTACGGAATGAGGGGCGAGCCGATGGCGAGCTTGCGAACGAACCCAATGATGGTCGCGGCCACGTCCTCGTTCTTCGCCTCGCGCCAGGCCGACTGGAGGTACGCCTCGTTGTAGCCCGCCTCGTCGAGGGCGAGCTTCAAGCTCTTGAGGTCCTCGCGGGTGAGGTCGCGCGGGCGCTGGGTGACGACGAGAAGCGCCGGGAGCTTGTTCAGGTTGCCCTCGATGAATGCACGAAAGTCTTCGAGGTAGTCGACCGGAGGCCGGCTCTGGTGTTTGCCGTAGCCGCGGGTGATCTCGCGGATCTCGTCGACGCGCTCGGACACCACGACCTTGTAGGCGCCATTGCCGGTCGCGCGGTCGAGATATGGGGCCAGGGCGGTCTGGCTGGCGAGCCAGGCGGCGACGTCACCGACGCTCGCGCTCTTCAAGAAGGCGAGCGCCTCGCCCACGGGCATGCCGGCCGCGGTCTCGAACTTCTCTTCCGCCTGGCCCTTGAGAGCGCGGCGCTTGCGCTGGAGCTTTGCGACGAGCTCCTCGATCGACTCGCGGCGCATCTCCTCCTCTTTGCCGGTGACGATCTCCTTGACGAGCTGCTCGAAGGTGACGAGCGGGTTGACGACGACCGGCTTCATATCGGTCATGTCCTTGATGGCCGAATAGAGGTCGACGGCGTCGAAGATGCGGAATCGCTCCTTGCCGATCTCCGGGCAGAGCCGGGTCGCGCGGCCGATCATCTGCTCGTAGAGGATGCGGCTCCGCACGCGCCGCAAGAAAACGAGGTTCGCGATCTTCGGGACGTCGATGCCGGTGGTCAGCAGGTCGACGGTGACGGCGACGCTGGGCTGTCGCTCGTTCCGGTAGCGGCGGATCGCCTCGAGGCACCTGTCGGTCGCGCCGGTGATCTTGAGGATGGCGTCGTCGTCGACGCTGCCGTACTTGGCCGCGAACAGCTCCTTGAGCAGGAGCACCACCATGTCGGCGTGCTCGTCGGTCGCCGCGAAGATGAGCGTCTTTTCGTCCTGCTCGGGATCGATGTGGTTCACGATCTCGCCGAGCACGGCGCGGTTGAACCCCTCGGTGATCACACGCCGGTTGAAGGCGTCGACCTCGAAGGCGAGCTCGTCGGGTAGCTCCTCCTTGTTCACGGTCTGCGTCGCGCGGTCGAGGACCAGCACCTCCTCGCGGGCCTTGTAGTGAATGCCGTCCTGCGCGAGCTTCGTGACGATGCGTATCGGCGGCTCGTGATCGACGAGGAAGCCGTCGATGACGGCCTCGCGGTACGAGTACGAGTAGACCGGCGCGCCGAAGATCTCGGTCGTGTGCAGCGCGGGCGTCGCCGTGAGTCCGACCTTCACGGCGTCGAAGTGGTCGAGCACGCGGCGGTACTTCGAGATGTAGTCGTCCTCGTCGCGGAACTGGAACTCGCGCTCGGACAGCTCGCGGTCGAGGAGATAACCGCGATGACATTCGTCGACGACGATGCAGTCGTACTGGTCGACGGGCGGGATGTTCTTCTCGCTCTCGTCATCGTGCGGCCCGAGGACGCGCTTTACCATCGCCTGGATGGTGGCGATCTGGAGCTTGGTCTCGCGGTCGGGCTTGAGATCGGCCAGCTCCTTCACGTCGAAGATGTCCGTGAACGTCTGGAGGTTCTCCAGGCGGAGATCTTTGAGCGCGTCGGCGGTCTGCTTGCCGAGTGCGTTTCGGTCGACGAGGAAGAGCACCCGACGAAAGCGCTTCGTCTTGAGAAGGCGGTAGGTGAGCCCGATGCACGTCCGCGTCTTGCCCGTGCCCGTCGCCATCGCGACGAGCAGCTCGCGCCGTCCATCGGCGAGCGCCTTCTCCACCGCGAGGATGGCCTTCCTCTGGTACTCGCGGTCGATGTACGGCATCGGCTCGACCTCGAGCTTCGCGTGCGCGTCGTCGACATCTTGCTTGAGCAGATCGAGCAGGCCCTCCGGGCTGTACCAGCCTTCGAGCGGCGCGGAGTGGTTCGCCGCGCGCCGCGCGTCGAGAAACCAGATCCCGCTCTTGGTCTTGAGCTGGCGAAGGAAGGGGCGGCCGTTCGTGGCGAAGAGGAACGGCACGCGGAGCCCTGGCTCGCCCTTCGCCGGATCACGGCACCACGGACCCCCGGGCGGCGGAGCCTCGTCGCCCTTCACGACGTAGCCGCGGGAGTACCGCTTGGCCTGGGGGATGACGCCGGCCACGTCCTTGTGCTTTCGCTTCGCCTCGACGACCGCGAGGACCTGGAGCCCGGCGAAGAGCACGTAATCGGCGCGCCCCTCCTTGCCGTCGACCACCGTCGGCCACTCCGCGATCGCGAGGTTCTTGCCGCGCGTCGGCCGCGCGCCGCGCTCGAACGTCAGATTCGCCGAGTCCGCCTCCCAGCCGGCCACGCGAAGCTGATGGTCGATGACCTTGCGGGTGGCGGCCTCGTCGAGGACGATCGCGTCACTCGCCTCGGCGGCGCGCTCGATCGCTTCTCGGACCACCGGAGCCGGCGCCGCCTCTGCTGCCGCCTGGAGCGCCGCGAGCTCGGCGGCGAGCTTTCGGTTCTGATCCTCGAGCTCCCTCGAGCGCGCTTCGTTCGTCGTCGTCGCCTTCTCGCGCGCGACCATCTGCTCGGAGGCGAGCGCCTCCCAGATGGCGGCGTCCTCCCGCGCCTTGGCGGCGCGCTCCTCGGCGGAGAGGCGGTCCTTCGCTTCCTTCTCGGCCGTGAGCCGTATGGCCTCGATCTGCGCGCGCGCCTCATCGGCCTCCTTCGCGTGGGCGGCGAGCTGCTCCCGGAGCCTCGCGAGCTCGTTGTGAAGCGCGGGGCTCGCCGCCTCGGTCTTCGTGGGCGCGGTCGGCGGCACGAACGGCCCCGGATCGAACTTGCGGTTGTTGCCGTAGGTCCGCTGGAACCAGACGCCCAGCTCCCGCGCCATCCGTAGCTGGTGGAGCGCCTCGGTGGCGTCGCCGCGGTTCTCGTGGACGGCCGCGTTCCCGGCCCGCCGCATGTCGTGAAAGAGCGAGCGCTGGGTCGCTCCGATGACGTTCCTCTCGAACAGCCGATCGACGAGCGTCTGCTGGGTCTCGTTCGGCAGAGGCAGGAGACCGATCTTCGCGGCCGCGCGCTTGGCGAGCACCTCGGCGAAGAGGCGGAGCTTCGCGATGCTTGTCGGCGGATCGCTCGCGAAGTGCTCCTCGGCCTGCGTGGCGAGGGCCACGAGTCGCGCGTCGTGATGCGCGAGGTAGGCGAAGTTCGGAGAGGGTTTGCTCGGCACCGCGTCGGCCCCCCGGATCCAGCCCGGCGAGGGAACCCCTCCGTCCGCCGGCACCATGCCCGCGAGCCCGTGAGAGGCTCAGCATCAGAGGCTACACGCGATCGCGCGTCTCATGTGGCCGATGTCGCGCCGAGAGCCCTCTCGGTTTTCACAATGTGGTGTGTCTGCGAATCGCGGATGCCGTGCCGGGAAACGTCGCTCGGAAACGGACTTTCGCGTCTCGGTCAACTTGAAGAGGCGGGGGTGCCCTCGGTGCTCGCGCGCCACGGGCTGTCGCAGCTCTGCCGACGGAGCACTCGGTGGACCGTAACCGGGCGCCACTCCCCGCCTCGCTTGGTGGGCCGGCCCTCGTTCGTGAGCGCAGAGGCGATCGCGCGCAGCGAGAGGCCATGCCCTCGCAGCTCGATGATCCGGTTAACGGTCGCGAGCTCGTCATCGAGCTTGTACACGAGGAGGCGCCCGTCGGCGTCGCGCTCGTCCGCGCGCGTCCACCCAAGCGCGGGGCGGCCGAGCCGAACCCCCTCGCGGCGGAGATGCGCGAGCGCCTCGCGTGTCCGCTCGGAGGTCGCCTCGCGTTCCCACTGTGCGACGGACGTCAGAACGTTCAAGACGAGGCGTCCTGCTGCCGTGCGGGTGTCGATGGCGTCGCCAACGGAGAGCAGGGAGAAGCGCGCGCCGAAGTACTCGTCGACGAGCGTGCCCAGATCGCGAACCGAGCGAGTGAGCCGATCGAGCTTCACCACGAGCAGCCCGCTCGCGCGTCCGTCCGCGAGGGCCTTGAGGGCGACTTGAAGGCCGGGACGCGCGAGCGTCTTCGCCGAGTAGCCGGCGTCTTCGATGACGTCGACGAGCTCGAGGTCGAGCGCGAGGGCGTACGCCGCGAGCTTCTGCCGTTGGGCCTCGAGCGACACGCCGCCGTCGGCCTGACCCTCCGTGGAAACCCGAACGTACCCGATCACCTTTTCCCGTTGTCCGTGCGCCATGAGTTCCGACGTTCACCATCGATCGGACCCGAGACGACCGTTTCGTGAACGCGGGACCGGGAGGTGCAGGGATGATGCAGGGAATGGACCAGGGGGATCGAACGGCGGCGCGCGTCAAAGGGTGCTTCCTCGGCGGCGCCGTCGGGGACGCGCTCGGCGCCCCGGTGGAGTTCATGGCGCTGACCGACATCCGGCGACGGTTCGGGCCGGCCGGGATCCAGGACTACGTGGAGGCGTACGGCCGCGTGGGGGCGATCACGGATGACACGCAGATGACGCTCTTCACCGCCGAGGGACTCGTGCGTGCGTACGTGCGCCAAGCGCTCAAGGGCATCTGCGCGCCGGAAGCCGTCGTGCAGCATGCGTATCTGCGATGGCTGCTCACGCAGGGCGTGAAGCCGCAGGCGGAGATCGCCACCAGCGGCGTGACCACGTGGCCGGACGGCTGGCTCGTGCGGGAGCGCCAGCTCTGGGCACGCAGAGCGCCGGGGAACACTTGCCTCGCCGCGCTCGGCGAAACGATCACGCTCAGGGAGCGCGCGAAGAATGACAGCAAAGGGTGCGGGACAGTCATGCGTGTCGCCCCGGTCGGTCTCGTCTGCCGGCCGTACGGCGACGGCGGCCGGTCCCCCGCCTACGAGCTCGGGGCGGCCGTGTCGGCGCTGACTCACGGGCACCAAGCTGCCATCACTGCGGGCGGGGCGTTCGCCCTGCTCATCTCCTTCCTCATGGAGGGCCTCGCGCTCGATCGGGCACTGCGGGCAATGGCCAGCGTCGTTCGCCCGATGCCCGGCTCCGGCATCCTCACGCGCGCGATCGACATGGCCTTGAGGCTCGTGGTCAAGGGCCGCGAGGCATCGGCCGAGGAGGTCGAGAGCCTCGGCGGAGGCTGGGTCGCCGAGGAAGCACTCGCCATCGCCCTCTACTGCGCTCTCCGGGCCGAGAGCTTCGAGCATGGCGTCCGCCTCGCGGTGAATCACTCGGGCGACTCCGATTCGACGGGGAGCCTGACGGGGCAACTCCTGGGAGCGGCATGGGGCGCCGAGGTCGTCCCGGAGCGCTGGCTCGCCGACCTCGAGCTACGAGACCTGATCGAACGCATCGCCGACGACCTCGTTGCGGTACGAAACGAGACGCTCGATCCCGATGCGGCGTGGTCTCGGTACCCGGGGTGGTGATCGTCGGAGGCATGCCCCAAGCCCGTTCGGACAAGCTCCTCGCCCAAGCTCTGCGCCTCGCCCGCAAAGGGCTCGAAGAGCGCGCGAACGCCGAAGACCTCGAGGAGCTGGCGCTCGTCGTCCTCGAGCTCGACGAGGCGATCGTCGTCGACGGCGGACGCGGGCCGAAGCGATGGTGCCGGCCCCTGTGAGGGCGCGGTTTAGAGCGCTCCTCGTCGCGTTTAGACAGCGCCGCACTCCGTATAGACCGCACGAACGTTCACCGCGAGGCCCCAACGCGCTTCTTGAAGTACCGCGGCGCCAGGAGCTGCCACGGCTCGACCTCGAGCGCCGCTGCCACCTTCGCGAGCCAGTCCGTCGTGGCGCTCGACGTCCCTGCAAGCACGTTGAACATCTGCGCGCGGGAGACGGTCGCGAAGTCGGCCAGAGCGTTGATCGTCACCCGCTTTCGCTTCGCGGCGGCGCGGATGTTCTCCGCGACCACGGCTCGCAAAGCATCGGCGTCCACGTCCCGGACGCTAGGTAGAGTCCGGGATGGTGGACTCCAATATACTGGACTATCTTCGCCAATTCACTCGAACGAGAGGGGTGCTCGATGCTCAAGACGTCGCTCGTATGCGCGGTTCTCCTTGGTCTGCCTGCTGTCGCCGCGTGCCGCCCGAAGACGGATCCGAGTGCTGGTGCCACGCCCGACGCGGAGGCGGCGCCGAGCGCCGTCGCGCCAGCCCGTCCGGCGTTGCCGCCGGAGCCCGCGCCTCCGGTCGCCGATAAGGCCGGCGAAGTCCCCGACCTCGAGGCGAAGGTCGCCGCGGACAAGGCTTACGCCGCGGTCTGGATGGGCCCGCGCGCCGACCTCAACGCGTTCCTCTCGTATGTGAGCGAGCTTCTCGCCACCGGCGGCGCTCCGACGCCGCTGGCGAGCGCGGTCAAGGCCAAGAAGCTCCAGGACCCGGCCATAAGCTCTTCATGATCTTCGCACGCGTCGGGAAGTTCCCCGATGACTTCGCGAAGAAGCTTGCCGCGCACCTCGACACGACGAAGGGTGAGCCGCACGCGGGAACGTGGTCCGCCTTCACGAAGGGCGGTCCCATGCATGACTACGCGGCGCTTGCGGCGTGGTCGCGTCCCGAGGACGCGAGGCTTCTCCGCGAGCACATCGCATCGCGGCAAAGCGGCGCTGGGCCGTTCGGGTGGGAGGGGTGGCAGGGGACCGGGGAAGCGCCCCGTCCCTGGCTCGTCGAGGAGAAGGCTGCGCTCGATCGGGTCGCCATCGTCGACAAGCTCACGGCCGAGGAGGAGCAGCGCCGTAACTCGTTGCAGGCCGTCGCCAAGAAGGAGGCCGCGGCGAAGGCGGAGCTGGCCTCGGCGGTGTCGGTCACGGCGAAGGAGCTCTTCGCCGCGTACGAGGCGAACGAGGTGAGCGCCGACCAACTGTACAAGTCGAAGAAGCTCCTCGTGAGCGGCACGGTGTCGTCGATCGACAAGGGGGGCATCACCGGCGAGGCGATCCTGTTGAAGCTGGCGACGCCGAATGAGTTCATGCCCGTGACTGCATCCATGGAGGACGAGGAGAAGGCAAAGGCGGGCAAGCTCGCGAAGGGCGAGCAGGTTCGGCTCTTCTGCACGGGTGGCGCCATGAAGGTGATCGGGTTCATCCAGCTCTCGGACTGCACCCTGCGATAGGGGTCTGCCGGCGACCGCGGGAGCGGGTCCGCGAGATCGAGCACCACGTGTCGGCGGATGCACGACCTCTGCGGCGGCGCGCTACCGTCGGTCGCGGCGCCCCGGTCGGGCTCGGTCGCGTGCGCGTGCGCCGGGCGCGCACGCGCAGAGGCGCTTCCTGTTCGCATACGCGACGTTTCCTGCTCATACGCGCTCGCGTCGGAGGCCAAGCTCGCGGGACTGCTCCATCTTGTCGGTGATCGATACGGCCGTTCGTGGCGCCCTCGAACGCGGAACGTGACCAATACGCGCCCGAACCTGCATTCGGTTCTCGTATCGCCAGCGTAAGAGGCGCGCTTCGAGGGTTCGGACCGTGCGAACGTGCCTCCGATGCGTTCGTTTGCGTCCAGATGTGGACACGTCGCGTGCGACTCCGATGCCGGAGCGGCGCCCCCCGGAACCCCTGCCGGTCAGGACGGCGGCTTTGCGGGCATCACGGCTCGTGTCTGGGCATCGGCGAGACGGGGCCGCAAGCCAGATGGTCCTGGTCCGCATCGTCACGACCGTCATCGTCGTCATCGGCGGCAATGACGATGATGACGGTCATGACGGTTGCCTAGAGCTTGCGTACGAGCTCGATGCGGCGTTGCGTGGCCACGCGGGTCGTCTTGACGCCGACACCGACCTCACGAAGCGTCGGGGCCAGCCGCCGGAGACGGTTCGCGAGGCTGGGGGGTGCGCTCGGAAGCTCACGACGCCCCTCTGCATCGGCGCGGTCGCGGAGTTCGGTCAACAGCTCCGTTGCCGAGCCCGACCAGTGACCGCCGGTCGTCTGGAGGAAGTCGATGATTGCGTTTCCGAGTCCGTCCACCTCAAGCGCGAGAGCCGTCGCTTCGGCCTTGGAGCGCTCGAGGGCGCGGTGCAGATCCTTCTCCGAATAGCCGAGGGCCGGGAGCCCAGCAGCGGCCCAGCGAACGAAGTCTGCCATGCGCGGCGTGCTCGTCAGCTTGACCGTCGCTTCGTCGCGAAGCGCCATCGCCGCCCCATCGAGCAATGCGCCGAGGATGTCGGGGAGCGAGCGCTTCAGCTTGTCGAACATGTGCGCTTCGGCCTGCCGCTGGCTCGGAGGGATCTCTGCGAGGGGAACGAGCAGCGCGCGGTCGGCGAGGTCCGGTCGCGTAAGAAGGTCGTCGATCCCGTTCAGGATCATGGGACGGCTTGCGTAGAAGATCGTCTCGTCGGCGTCAGAGTACAGCTTCCGCGTGGCGAACGCGCTGCCGGTCGCGAGCCGGCAGAGGGCATCGCTCAGCCAGTCCGAGAGGCCGGAGAGGTTGTCGTAGGCGAGCAACCATCCATTCCGTGCAGCGATGACCAGGTCCTGCTCGCTACGTGGAGGCGCTCGGACGGGAGCGGCATTCGGGTCGATGAGCGCGCGAAGGATGCGCGCGGTCGTCGACTTCGCGGAGCCGTGCCGGCCCTGGAGAACGAGCACGGGGAAAGGGCCGCTCGGCCGGAGAGCGGCGAGGAGCCATGCCAGGATGAGCATATAGTTCGCGCTGGCGCCGCGGTTGAGGAACGACAGTATCTCGTAGACGTCTCCCCCTGGAGTCGGCGTCGGAAGCTCAAGGATGCCGTCCGGCCGAAGGAAGTTCACCGGGCAGGAGGTGACGATGCGCCACCCGGCCGTGTCGACTTCGACGGCTTCGTGGCGTTCGTTCGCGAGATCGAGGTAGATGCGACCGGAGTGAGCGGCCACTCGAACGGCGACTTCCTCGTGGGGGGAGTCGTGGAGAGCGATCCCCTTCAGAGTCGCGAGCGCCTCGTTCTTCGCGGTGCTCGCTGCGCTCCTCCCATACACCTTGAAGTGGAGGCTGCCGAGGAAGAGGTCGAAGGCACCCGACCGCAGCTGCATGACCGAACCATTGCTCGCGCGTGCGTACGGCGTGCGCACCGAGTCGTGGAAGAAGGTGCAGTGTTCGCGCGCGAGCGCGACCAGCAGGTCGGCCTGCTTCTTCGGCGCGCCTTCCGCCGACGCGGCAACGTCCCCGCCGATCCTGAGCCAGTCCTTCGCCTGACGAACAACCGCTTCGCCGAGCAGCTTCTCGAGCGTGGGCCACCCCGTGACCTCGTCGCCCTCGGCGAGTTTCTTCGCGGTGTCCGACACGGACTTCACTCGCTCCGACGCTTCTTCATCGCGTGCAGCCGCGGCTACGGCGCGGATGAACGCCTCCGTCCCAGCTGCGGACCAACCCGCGCGGAGGAGGCCGCCCGCTACGGCGAGGCTCGCGTCGTGGCGCGTCCCCTTCGGCCAGTGACGCGCGAGTAGCGCAGCGGCGGCGACGCGGCCGAACATCTCGATGAGCATCGCCGGCTCGACGGTGGCGGGGTCCGGGGTCGTCGTCGCCGACCACCTGATCGACTCGCCGGAGGGGTGCGTCGAGCCCGGAAAAACCGTCTGATGCCCCTCGCCTCGGAACTCGACGAGCATCTGGCCGTCGCTCCGGTCGACGTACTTCGTCGTCGGGCAGCCGTCGGCGTAGAACAGGTAGTGGGAATCGGGGCGGCTCGTGCGGCCGAACCTGCACGTCGTCGGCAACAGGACGTTGGCGGCGATCACCGCCTCGTCGCAGTCCATGTCGCCGTCGATGAGCCCGCCGCTCGCACCGCCCAGGAGGACGCCGATGTTGCCCGGGCCCTCACCGAAGTGCACCTCGACGGTGTTCTCGTCGATCCGCGTGTTCTGCCAATCCTTGAAACCGGGGTTCTTCTTCCGATGCGGAATCGGGATCGGGCTCCACCCGCGCCCGACGTACCCGAGCGCAACCTCCACCGGCTGCGGCCGCGCGCGGCTCTTCGTGCTCTGCTTGCTCTTCATGTGACCTCTCGGCGACCGCGCTTCTGAACGCGCGTGACGTGGATCACGTATGCCGCGGCCGCCGTACGCGACCACGGCACGCGCTTCGTGCTGTAGAGATCGCTGTATGGCGAGCTCACGAACGAGAGCGGACGCGGGCGCTCCCGAAGCCAGCTCAGGCGCGCAGTCGCCCCGCCGGCGTCGGCTGCTCACTCGTCACTTCAGGCACGACCTCCACGCGCCCGACGAATCCAAGCTCACCGACGTCCAGTGGTTGGTCGCCGATCTCATGACGAACCTCGAGCGAGCCTTCTTCGACGAGAACCTCTCCACGCCACGGCGGCAGGCAATCGCGCGTATGCAGGTCGAATGGCAAAAGGCGGAACTTGGGGACCAGGACCTGCGCGTTTTGCGCGCGGTCCAGGCGGTAGAGCAGGCGATGGCGGAGCTGCGTGAGGCCCGGACACGTGCGGTGAGCGGATTGAAGCAGAAGAAGCCGACGAGGAGGTTGCAGCACGGACGCTGGGAGTTGTCTGAAGAGGAGCGAGGCGTCGTGTCCGCCGCCCGCAACGCCGCTCCCTCTGCTCTGCAGGGGGTTGGGCGTGACGCCGAGTTTCTCGTTCAGATGGTCACGGGAGCGTTCGGCGGCGAGGTCTTCGGCAGCGCGCTCGACCTGCGCGAACGTGTGCTCGGCCCACCAACGCGAATGGAGAATGTCGAAAAGATCGTGGACGCGATGAATCGCTTCGGAGTCGCTCGTCGAAAGCGCGGGCTTCGCGCATCCGGCGTGCTCGCCGTGATCCTCGAGCTCGGGGGCGTGCCGACGCAAGGCTTGGTGAAGCGAATCGACTCAGCCTGCACACGCGCGCGAAAGGCTCGATAGTTTTCGGCACGAGCGGCGTGCCGTGATCCAGCGATCGCGACACGCCAATGTCGGCGCATGACCCCGCGCCGAAAGCTCTCCAGCTTTGAGCTCCGTTGCATCGCAGCCGACGCTTCCTGCGATCTCGCATGCATCCAGGCCTACCTTCTCGACCCGGCGAGCGTCGCACGGCCGGTGGCCGCCCGCATCGACCGGGCCATGCACCGTCTCATCGCAGCCTGGGGCGCGATCGGCGAGCCCGTCGATGGATGAGCGTGAGCGGGGCGGTCCAGCGCGCCCTCTCCTGACAACCAGGGAAGCCGCCGCCTACTGCGGCTTCCGTAACTCGAGCGCGCTCCGCAAGGCCCACCTCGAGGGCCGCGTTTTCCCGGTGGGGAAGCGCGGCGGCCGAGGCACCTGGATATGGGCGATCGAGGATCTGAACCGCTTCCTCCGCGGCGAGCTTCCTGGGACGATCTCCTCGGAACGCTCAGGCGCGCCTCGAACACGAGGTGACGAAGATGAGCACGAAGAAGGACTGGAAGTTGCTGCGAGGAACCTGGATCTCGAGCCGGCCCGTGCTGCCCGGGGTCTGGCAGAGGAAGGAGGGAGGGCACGTCGTCCGGGGCAGAGCCACGGACCCGGCGACGCGGCGGCTCCGCGAGATCTACAAGGTGCTGCCGAAGGCCGACGCGGCGACGGCGCTGAAGTGGTTGAGCGAGGAGCAGGCGCGCGTCCGGGACGGCGCCGCCTCTCCGAAGAGTCCGAGCGTGCGCTTCAGCGAATTCGCGGCGTCGCTGTTCGAGCACAAGGTGAAGGTGGGTGACATCCGCAGCGCGATGGGACGCAACCGGTGGAAGTACACCTTGCAGCGCCTCATCGAAGCCTTCGGCGATCACTACCTCGACAGGCTTCACGTCTCGCACGTCGAGGCGTGGCGCGCCGAGCAGGCCGCTCGCGTGACGAAGGGAGAGCTCTCCCCGACGACCGTGAACGGCTACCTCGCGATCCTCCGCGTCGTCATGAAGGCGGCGCGGCGCAAGTATCAGCTCGCGCACGACGCGCTCGACGGCGTCGAGAACCTCGACACCTCCGAGCACGAGACGTACACGGAGGAGGAGCCGAACGCCCTCGAGCCCGAGGAGGTGGCGCCGTTCGTCGCGAAGTTCAGGGAGGTGTACCCCCAGCACTTCGCGATGCTCTACCTCGGCCTCGTCACGGGCCTTCGGCCCTCGACGCTTCGCCCGCTCCGGCGGCGCGGCGCCGAGTGCGACGTCGTCTGGGACGAGGGTCGCCTGCTCGTGCGGCGCTCGCACTCGCTCGGCGAGGAGGTGATGCGGACCACGAAGCAGAAGCGGCGCTACGCCATCGACCTCCCGCCCGAGGCGATGAAGGTGCTCCGCTGGCACGTCGCCACGCAGCTCACGACGCCGGAGCAGGAGGACTCGGACCTCCTCTTCCCGTCTATCACGGGCGGCTTCCGCACGCAGAAGGTGCTCAACGTCCCGATCGCCGAGACCGCCGCCGAGCTCGGCATCACGAAGCACCTCACGCAGCGCGCGCTCCGGCGCACGTTCAACGATCTCGCGCGGGCCGCCGCCGTAAGCGACCTGGTCACGCGCTCGATCTCCGGCCACCTCACGGAGGCCATGCAGCGGCACTACTCGACGGTGAACGGAGCCGAGCAGCGCGCCGCGCTCGCGAAGGTCATCCGCCTCGTCGACCACCGCTCCGCCGCCCCGGCGACCGCGGCCAACGCGCCAGGTGGTGAGGATGGTGGGGAGGGGACCCGCGCGAGTGGTGAAGAAAGCGGAACGGGCTGAGCGCCGAAGCGCCCAACCCGTTGTTATCGTAAGTGCTTGTTTGTAGGCGCGATTGGGGTTGAACCAACGACCCCTACCGTGTCAAGGTAGTGCTCTACCACTGAGCTACGCGCCTAGGGGAGCGCTGAAGTACCGCCCCCCCGACCCGATGTCAACGGGATCGTTTGCCGAGCCCTGGTACCTCCCGCTCGGGCCCCGAGTGGAGCCGGGCGGTGACGGGGGCATGTCTCCAAAGTCAGACCTCGCGAGGCCTCGGGCGGCCCGCGGGGCCCTCCGGCGAGCCCTCGGCGGCGCCGTCTCCCTGGAAAATCCCACATTTGCTCGCCTGGCACGGCCGCTGCTCTTGGACCTCTCGCTTCCTTCGACTGACTTGGTCGCCGCGAGGGAGGGGCAGGGGGGCCGGGAGGGCCTCGGCTTTCCTGCCCCCCTCGCGGTGACGGATTCGAGCCCTCGAGGGAGGGCGATATCATCATGCCGACGTCCGCTCCGCGCGTGACGTCTACGAACCCGCGGCTCGCCCGCGTGGTGGAGGGTTTCCATGTCTCGTTCTTCACGTTGGGCGTTGGTCGGAACGGCGAGCGCATTCGCGCTCGCGCTCGTCGGGTGCGCCGATAGCAACGACCCCGTACCCGGGAGCGCGGCCTACAAGGCCGGCGCGCTCGGCAACGGGGGCTTCACGTTCTCTTGCGCCGACACCAACCAGACCTGCCTCGCGCAGACGACGGGCGACGCGAAGACGTTCCCCGCCGGCGTCGCGAAGGGCTCATCCTTCCGCGTCCGCTACATCCCGCGACCGGAGCTGAGGACCACGCTCAACGTCGAGATCGACGACACGTCCGGCAACGCCTCGGCCGGCGCCGGGGGGGCGAGCGTGGGCAGCCTCGACACGGTGGGGACGCAGTTCCTCGAGCGAAACTCGAACGGCTTCTTCGCCAAGACCGCCGGCGTCGGCACCGTCCTCGCGCGGGACGCGTCGGGCGCGCTCATCGAGTTCACGACGATCCCGATCCGCGAAGCCAAGCGCCTCCTCGTCTACGAAGCCGCGACGACGACCACCACGCCGTCGGGCCCGAGCGTCCTCTCGACGACGATGAAGGTGAACGACCAGCGCTCGTTCCGTGTCGTCGCCCAGGACGTCACGCAGCAGAACCTCGGCGGATCGTTCCTCACGACCTGGTCTTCCGACGACAACGCCGTCGCGGACGTCGAGAGTCAGGACAAGGCGATCGTGAACGTCGTCGCGCGCAAGGCGGGGACGGCGAAGCTGTCGGTGAAGGGCGTCGAGCTGACGACCGAGATCAACGTGGAGGTGACGCCGTGAGCCGCTCGATTAAGAATCTCCTCGCCTCCGCCGCCGTCCTCCTCGGCACCGCCGCGCTCACGGGGTGCGGTCCCGACTTCGAGCGGATGTCGATCGACGGCGTCGTCACGACGAGCACGTCGGCCGGCCGCATCGACACCGCCCGCGTCACCGTGCCCGTCGGCATGGTCGTGAAGGCGCGGGTCGTCGCGTACAACGACGACGACGAGGTCATGCCGACCGAGATGCGGACCCGGAACGGCGGAACGCTCTCGATCAGCCGCGTCATCACCGAGAACGACTGGGCCTTCTACGGGATCAGCGAGGGCGAGACCGAGGTCGAGGTCTACGCGGACGACAAGCTCGTCCTCGTCATGCGCGCGTCGGTCACCCCCCAGCCTCCGCCCTGAGACGGCCGCCGTGCCGTGACGCCCGCACCTCGTCCTGGTAGAGGTGCGGGCATGGAAAGCAAGTACGTCGACGGCGACGCCGCGCGCGTGGTCGCGGACCGCGGACCCTCGGTCAGCGAGCTGCTCGCGCTCCGGACGTACACGGCGCGGCTCCTCGGCAGCTCCCCGTCGCTCGTCCTCCACGGGGGCGGCAACACGAGCGTGAAGGCCGAGGCGCGGACGATCTTCGGCGAGCTCGTCGACGTGCTCCACGTGAAGGGCTCCGGCTGGGACCTCGCGACGATCGAGCCGCCCGGCCATCCCGCGGTGCGCATGGAGCCGCTCCTCCGCCTCCTCGAGCTGCCGGACATGACGGACGAGCAGATGGTGAACGAGCTCCGGCTCGCGCTCCTCGACGCGAACGCGCCCACGCCGAGCGTCGAGACGCTGCTCCACGCCGCGCTCCCGGCTCGGTTCATCGACCACACGCACGCAGACGCGATCCTCGCCGTCGCCGATCAGGAGGACGGGCACCGCATCTGTCGGGAGATCTTCGGGGACGCGCTCCTCTGGGTTCCTTACGTCATGCCTGGCTTCGGGCTCGCGCGGGCCTGCAAGAAGGCGTGGGACGGGGCGAAGGCGGAGGGGCGGACGCCGACGGTGATGGTGCTCGAGCGCCACGGCGTCTTCACGTTCGGCGAGACGGCGAAGGAGAGCTACGAGCGGATGATCGCGGTGGTCACGAGCGCCGAGCGGCACGCCGCCGACCGCATGGGCACCGTGAGCGTCGGCGCGATCGATCGCAACGAGGCCCTGGAGGCCGCCGTCCTCCCCATCGTGCGCGGCGCCCTCGCGACCGTCTCGAACGAGGCGCCCGAGCGTGGACCCATCGCGGTCGTCCGCTCGAGCGAGTGGATCCTCCAGTTTCTCGCGCGAAAGGACGCCTACGAGCTCGTGCAACGTGGCTGCGCCACGCCCGACCACGTCATTCGCACGAAGCCGACGGCGCTCTTCCTCCCCGACGTGAAGTACGACGACGAGGCGGCGCTCGCGGCGCGCCTCGAGCGCGACATCGCGGACTACGCGCGCCGCTACGACAAGTACGTCGAGGAGATGTGCGCGAAGAAGAAGGTCACGCGTACGAAGCTCGACCCCTGGCCGCGCGTCGTCCTCCTCCCCCAGGTCGGCATCGTCGCGTTCGGCAAGACTCGAAAAGACGCGGAGATCGTCGCCGACGTCTACGAGCACACGATCCACGTGATGGTGGATGCGTCGGACGTCGGCGCGTACTCGCCGGTCAGCCGGGAGGACCTCTTCGACGTCGAGTACTGGAGCCTCGAGCAGGCCAAGATCAAGAAGCCCGCGCCGCTCCCGATGGCAGGGCGCATCGCCGTCGTGACCGGCGCCGCGTCGGGGATCGGACGCGCGACCGCGAAGCTCTTCCTCGAGCTCGGCGCACACGTCGTCGCGAGCGACCGCGACGGCGCCGCGCTCGAGAAGACGGCGAAGGAGCTCTGCGCGAAGCACGGGACGGCGCTCGCGACGGCCGTGGCGGACGTCACGAGCAAGGCCCAGGTCGACGCGCTCTTCGACGTCGCCGCGCGGAGCTTCGGCGGCGTCGACGTGGTCGTGAGCAACGCGGGCAACGCCCCCGAGGGGCGGCTCGACACCGAGGAGGGCGACGCGGCCCTCCGCCGTTCGCTCGAGACGAACCTCCTCGCGCACAACCTCGTCGCCGCGCGCGCCGTGTCCGTGATGCGCGCCGCGCGTCGCCCTGGCTGCCTGCTCTTCAACGCGAGCAAGAGCGCGTTCAACCCCGGCCCTGGGTTCGGCCCGTACGCCGTCGCGAAGGCCGGCCTCGTCGCGCTCGTCCGCCAGTACGCGGTCGACCTCGGCAAGCTCGGCATCCGGGCGAACGCGATCAACGCCGACCGCATCCGCACCGGCATCTTCGGCGGCGGCGTCCTCGAGTCGCGCGCCGCGGCGCGTGGCGTGAGCGTCGACGAGTACTTCAAGAACAACCTCCTCGCGCGGGAGGTCACCGCGGAGGACGTCGCGCAGGGCTTCGCCTACCTCGCCCAGGCGAAGGCGACGACCGGCTGCATCCTCACCGTCGACGGCGGCAACGCGGCAGCGTTCCCGCGCTGACGCAGGCCGGCCCTTCTCACTCCTCCGCGGGGACGAGGCCGACCTCGATCGCGCGCTTCCGGAGCTGCTCCTTCAGCGTCTTGAAGCGCTGGCGGAGTCGCGCCGCCGCGCGCGCCGACTCGGCCGCGTCGAGGTCTCCGTCGGCGAGGACCTCCGCGACCTCGGCCCAGTCGAGGGCGCGATCCACCCGGAGCACGAGGAGCATCTGGTCGTCGGGGTCCAGCTCCTCGCGGAGCGCGACGAAGCCGTCCTTCACTGCGGTGCGGAGGTAGTCGCGCGTGCGGCTAGACACCTGGTCCGCCAGCTCTGAGACGTCCGAGAGCGCGACGTCGCGCACGTGCCCCCGGCGGCGGCGCAGCCCTTCGCGGGTCGCGGCGCTGCGCGCAAGCTTGTAGAACCACGTCCGCATGGAGCAGCGCCACGCGAACGTGCTCGCGGTCGTGCAGAGGTCCTCGCACGCGGCGGCGAAGGCGTCGTTCGCGAGGTCCTCGTCACGGAGACGCGCGACGAGAAAGCCGTACACCTCCGGACCGTAGCGCTCGACGGATGCGGCCACCCCGCGCGTGAGCGCTCCCTCGCGGAAGAGCGCCTGGATGTCCTCCTCCGAGCTCAGGGGACGTCCGTCTCGGCCTCGAGGACCTCGAGGAACGGGACGAGGTCGTGCTGGCCGCCATGGTCGAACATGCCTATCCACTCCTCGGTCTTGCCGCTCGCGGTCGGGTTCGCGTCGTCGAGGCCGCGTTGACCGTAGTGCCGCGTGACGTCGAGGAGCGTCGTGAGCGTGCCGCCGTGACCGTACGGCCCGGTCTTCGGGAGGCCGCGGAGGGTCGGCGTCTTGAACGCGCCCGTCATGCCTGGCATCGCGGCCGGGTCGAAGAGGAGCGGCCTCGCGGAGGACGTTGCGTCGCTCCACATCGAGCTCGCGACGAACTCGCGCGTCGCGAGGCCGGCGAGCACGGCGGAGCGTCCGTCGTCCGCGAGCCGGTCTTGTCGGCCCGTCTCGAAGCGGAGCGCGTGGAACGCGTCGTTCGTGAGGCGCGGACCGAAGTGACACTGCGCGCAGCCCACGCGGAAGAAGACGCTGAGCCCCTTCTTCTGGTCCGGCGTCAGGGCCGTGAGGTCGCCGCCGGCGTAGCGATCGAGCGCGTTCGGCCTCACGCGCAGGCTCCGCTCGAACGCGGCGATCGCCTTGCCGACGTTCACGAACACGCGCGTGACGGCGTCCTTCGTCTCCGTCGGGAGCGCGTCGTAGGCGGCGTCGCCGGGCTTTCCGCCGGCGGGGGCTGCCGAGAGATCCGGCCGCGGCGTGGCAGAGAACACGGCGTCGTACTCCGCCGCGTAGCGCGAGGCGATCTGCTTCGCGACGAAGAGACGCGAGGAGCCCATCTCCTTGCCGTCCTCGAACGGACCGAGAGCCTGCGCCCACAGCGTGTCGGCGCGGCCGTCCCAGAACTGCCAACGCGCGTGCGCGGCGAGCGCGATCGAGGGTGCGTTCCTGTCCACCTTGGCGATCCCCGTCGACGTCGCCACGCCGTCGGCGAAGCCCTGGGCCTCGAGGTGGCACGTCGCGCACGAGACCGTGCCTGCGGGAGAGAGCGCCGTGTCGGAGAAGAGCTTCTTCCCGAGCGCAGCGGCGGCCGGGAGGTCGCCGTACGCGTTCGTCGGATCGGGGGGCGGCTCCGCGACGAGCTTCATCGCGCGGATCATGTCCCACTGCTCCTCGGTGAAGAGCCCGTCCTCCACCCGCGGCTCGATCGGAGCCAGCCGCTCCGCCTTGTCGAGCTGCGCGAGCTCGGATGCGAGTCGGGTCGCGAGGACGTCGGCGGGGGGATTGTCGAGCACGGTGCGGACGGACATCGTCCGCGTGTCGACGATCGCGTAGGTCGGCAGCGGCGCATGCGGGAGCGGCGCCGTCGAGAACGTGTACTTCGGATCGACGCCGACCTTCACGGCGAAGTCGACCTTGCTCTTCCAGCGCGACGCCGCCGGCGTCGTGGCCGGCGCGTTGTCCTCGTCTCCGACGAGGAGGTCGACGAGCACGAGGCGCCCGTCGAGGCGCGGATCGTCGAGGAGGCGCTTCGTGTGCTCGGCGTGCCAGAGACACGTCCCGCACCAGCTCCCCACGTTTCGGACCACGAGGAGTCGGGACCTCGGGGCGCACGGCTCGAAGACGCTGCCGAGGTCCACCGGGCCGTCGGGTCCTTCGAAGACGAGGCCTTTCGGGAGCGTGCCGCCGATCGCGATCTCGTAGGGCCCCGCGGGCCAGTCGACGGGCTTGCCGTCGACGCAGAGCTGGGCGCTCGCCTGGGCGTCGGCTCCTCCGTCGGAGCGCCCCGCCGACGTCGCCGCCGCGTCGTCGCCGCCGCACGCCGAGGCCGACGCGACGCCGACCGCGAGGGCGGCGGCGAGCACGAGCGTCTTCCCCTGGGACGACCCACGCATCACGGTTCGAGGTAGCACGACCGGAGCGTCCTCACCAGCGGACGCTCGGCCCCGCGAAAAGTACCCCGTAGCGCTCCGGATCATCGACCCCCATCGCCACGAGGCGCGTCGACAGCTCGTCCGTCGGCGTGCGACGCGCCTCGCCCGCGCGGAGGCGCGCCAGGAGCGCGTGCGTGCCCTGGCGGTGCGTGTCGAAGCCGTTCGCCGCGCGGTCGAAGAGGTCGGCGGCCTTGGCAGGATCTCCGGCCAGGAACGCGAGATGCGCGCGGAGGAGGGCGATCGTGTCGACGGCGCTCGCGATGCCCTCGATGGCCTCGAGGCACGCCTCGACGCGGAGCGACGTCGTCCGCCGGTCGGCATCGCCCGCCCGGTGCGCGCAAAGCGCCGCGGCGGCCCGCTGCCGATAGAAGGAGAGGCGCGGCACCGGCAACATGGACGCGAACGTCCGGAGGAACACGGTGCCGAGGCGCTCGCTCTCGTTCCACGCCGACGCGGGCGTGTCGTAGAGCGTGATCGCGAGCTCGGCGAGGACGGCGGCCGCCGTGAAGATCTCGTCCTCGACGTCGGTCCACGCCTCGCGCGCGAGCTGCAGGCTCCTGCGGGCGTCGGCCGGCTTGTCCGCCGCGAGGTCGATCCACGCGCCGAGGACGCGGAGCCACGTCGCGGGGGTCATGTCCTCCCGCGCGAGCGCTTCCTCCAGCCAGACCTTCGTGCGCTCGCGCGCGAACGGGAGATCGTAGCCGTGGCTGGCGCAGTTCGTGACGATCCCGATGCGCGCGACGCCGGCTTCGCGCAGGGCAGGACGCGCGAGGGCGAGGAACCTTCGCTCCGCGTCCTTGAAGAGGCGCATCGAGGCCTCGACCTCCCGGCGGTAGAGGCAGGCGCAGGCGCGAGCCATCACCGCCCACGCGAGCCCCGTGTCGTCCTCGAGCTCGCGACCGAGCTGCTCCGCACGCGCGAGGACCTCCTCCGTCAGCGGATGCTCGGCGAGGCGCGCCGCGTTCGCGAAGGCGAACATGCCGAGCGCGTAGAGCACACGACGCGGCTCGCCGAGCTCGAGCGCGTCGAGGAGCGCGGTCGCCGAGAGCCAGGGCGCGCGGATGTCGGTCTGGGCGAGCGCACGGGCAGCCGCGAGCTGGAGATCGATCCGCCGCGCCGTCGCGGGCGATACGTCGCTTCCGTCCCGCGGGCGGAAGGAGAGGCCACGGACGACGATCTCCACCTGCTTGTTCAAGGACTCCGCGACCGCGACCCCTGCGGACGTGGGCAGCACGACACCGACGGCCGCCAGCCCCTCGCGCAGGAGATCGGCGCCGCGGCGGAAGTCGCCGCCGAGCATGTAGTGCTCGCCGGCGAGCGCACGCAGCTCGGCGATCCGCGGACCCTTCGCGATCTCGCAGGCGGCGAGGCACGCCCGCCCGGCGTCGACGCGTCGACCCGCGATCGCGAGCGCGTTCGCCTGCTCGACGAGGAGGTCCACTCGCGCGCCATCCTCGTCGACGAGCGAGGCGGCGCGGCCCAGGAGCTCCGCAGCGCGCGCGAACGCGAGGGACGCGATCGCCCCCTCTGCCGCTTGGCGTAGCCACGTGACCGCCTGCGCTCGGTCTCCTGCGCCCGCCCAGTGCCGCGCGATCGCCTCCGCATCGCCGCGTCCTCGCCCGGCGAGCGCCTCGGCGAGCTGTCGATGGAGCGAGACCTGGCTGCCGGGGGAGAGCCGCGCGACCACGCGCTCGCGGATCTGATCGTGGTACGGCTCGACGTCGGCGCGTGCGCTGCGACCCGACGAGCGCACGAGCTTGGCCGTGCGGAGCTCGTCGATCGCGCGCGGCAGGAAGCCGTCGAGCCCTGCGATCTCGCAGGCGGCCCCCTGGGAGAGCGAGGTCCCCGCGACGGAGAGCACGTCGAGCACGCGGCGTGCCTCGGCGCCGAGCCGATCGAGCTCCGGGTCGAGCGCGCCCGCGACGCTCGAAGCCGCCTCCCGCGCGCCTTCGCTCCGGAGGAGGCGGCTCAGGAGGAAGGGGTGGCCGCCCGTCCCGAGGAACGCCTCGTCGCTGGTCACGGTGGCCCGCGGCTCGCGCGCGACCAGCTCCTCGACGTCCTCCCGCGAGAGCGCGTCGAGCGCGATCGTCTCCCATGTGATCCCCGGGTCCCTCTGCATGCGCTCGACGAACGCGTCGGTCGCGCCACCACGGCCGCGCGCTTCCTTCCGGCACGTGAGGACGAAGAGGGCCGGGGGCGTCGGGGGAGCGAGGAGGGACTCGAGGAGCGCGAGCCCATCGTCGGTGGCCCACATGACGTCGTCCACGTGCACGACCAGAGGCGCCGTGTCGGAGATGCGCGCGAGCAGCTCGCGGAGGGCTTCGACCGCTGCGCGCCGGCTCTCGAGCGGCCCGCGCGGCGGCGGGCGGCCACGCGTCCGCGCGAAGGCCTCGGCGCGCTTGAGGACGGGGAACATCGTCGCCAGCGCGAGCGCGTCGCGCGGAAGGAGCGCTGCCGCTTCGATGGCAGGCCGGCGGCGGAGGTGCTCCGACAACGCATCCACGATCGCATCGATGCCCTTGAAGGGCACGGACTCCGCCTCGTGGCATCGCCCGGCGAAGGACAGCGCCCCGCGCCCGACGACCTCGCGCTCGAACGCGCGGACGAGCGAGGTCTTGCCGATGCCCGCGTCACCCTCGACCCACACGACGACACCCTCGCCGCGCGATCGGACCTGCTCGAACCCGTCGTGGAGCCGCCGCTGCTCGCGTGAGCGACCCGCGAAGACCTCCTTCTCGCGCGCGCTCGAGCCTGCGTCGCTGTCGAGATCGCCCGCGGCGAGCAAGGCGAGCACCTCGTCCGCCCCCGCGCGCTCCTCCGGGCGCGGGGCGAGGAGACGGAGCGCGAGCCGCTCGAGATCGGGCGCGACGTCCTCGCGGAGCTCGGACGGGGGGCGCGGTAGCTGCCGCTTTCGCGCGGCCAGCCGGTCCGTCGCGTCGTCGTGCGGGAGCATGCCCGCGAGGGCCTCGTAGAGCATGACCCCGTACGCGTACCAGTCGCACGCGGGGCCGATCGCGTGTCCCGAGAGCTGCTCGGGCGCCATGTAGTGCGGCGTCCCGGCGATCACGGTGTCCGCGCCGTCCCCTACCGCGAGGGCGAGGCCGAAATCGAGGAGCACGACGCGCCCCGATCGCTCCACGAGGACGTTCGACGGCTTGATGTCGCGATGGACCTGGCCCGCCCGATGGAGCGCCGCGACGGCCTGCGCGAGCTGTGTGAACGCGGCCCTCGTCTCCTCGGGCTCCGCCCGCAGGTGCTCGCCGAACGTGACGCCAGAGACCAGCTCCATCGCGAGGTACCAGCGCTCGTCCTCCTCGACGAGCTCGTAGAGCCGCACGAGGTTCGGGTGCGCGATGTCCGCCACGGCGCGGAACTCGCGCTTGAAGCGGAAGAGGCGGTCCGGGCTGGTCGCCTTCATCACCTTCACGGCCATCGCGGCGCCGGACTCGCGGTCGCGCGCCTCGTAGACCTCGCCGAACGCGCCCGCGCCGAGACGGCGACCGAGCTCGAATCGCCGTGTGCCGAGGTGTGGGCTCTTCGGTGGGGAGAGCGCGGGGCTCGCCGCCACCTTCGCCAGGAAGGTGTCGTTCGAATCCACGAAACAGAGAGCGTACCGAAAAATCGACACGGACCGCGATCACATCGGTCGCCGGCGCTCTCCACCTCCTCGAAGGCGACGCGATCCCCGCGGCGCCCCTTCGCCACGAAAGAAAAGGAAGGGTTCATGTCCTCCACGACGTCCCGCGCTCGCCTCTCGCTCCTCTTCGTCACCCTCGGGCTCGTCTCGTCCGCGCTCGCGTGCTCGGGGGGCGACGCCGACACGTCGGGCGACGTCGGCGCCCCGACGTCGGCCACGCCTCCGGGAACGTCGGCGCCGGGACCGGGATCGACGCCGACCGACCCGGGGACCACCCCCGAGCCGGCGAAGGCGGGCCCCACGGTGCTCTCCACCGCCCCCGTCGACGGCGCGAAGGGTGTGAAGAGCGACGCCGTCTTCGTCGTGACCTTCGACCGTCCCATGGACGCGGCCTCCGTCGCCGGCGCGTACGCGTCGGCCGAGCTCCCGTCCGACAAGGTCGCGCTCTCGTGGAACGGCAGCGGCGACCAGCTCTCGATCACGCCGACGAGCCCGCTCTCCTACGCCGCCGGCGCGGCGGATGTCGCCGCGAAGACGTACGCCGTGTCGATCGGCACGGGCGCGAAGGACAAGGGCGGCCTGCCCCTCGCGAAGCCTCTCGCGCTCACGGTCCAGACGCTCCGTCGCGTCACGGCGGCGATGCCGATGACGAGCCCGCTCACCGGCCGCGCGGCCTCGAACGGGACGTTCACGAGCACCGTCCTTGCCGCGGGCGACTTCCTCGCGCTGGGTGGCGAGGAGCGCGAGGCGCGCGGGCTCCTCACCTTCGTCCTGACCAGCATCCCGGAGGCGGGCGCCGAGGTCGAGAAGGCCACACTCTCTCTCCATGTCGCGAGCTCCGAGGGATCCCCGAACAGCCTCGGCGTCCTCTCCGCCGAGCACGTGGGCTACGCGTCCGGCCCCGAGGGCTACGCCGCCGAGGCGCGCTCCGCGACGAACACGCTCTACGTCGGCTCGATCAACGGGGCACCGCCGCTGCGGTCCGCGAACGTGACCGCGATGGTGAAGGACGACGTCGCCAACCGCGCCGCGCGTCTCGAGCGAACGCAGATCCGCCTCCGCCACGTCGACGGCATGAACGGGGACGGTAACGCCGATCTCGCGACCTACGACAAGGGGGCGGCGAGCCTCTTCGTGACGTACCTCGCGCCCTGACGTGCCTCAGCGGAAGTCGGCGTGACCGGTGACGAGGCTCGCGGCCACGCAGGGACGACCGGGCAGAGCGACGAGCTCGTGGTCGGTCCCGTCGTCCTTGTAGAGCTCGTCCCCGCGCCAGATCTCCGCGCCGCCTTCGGCGACCTCGCGGAACCCGCCGTCGAGCACGAACATCGTCTCGTTGCCGCGGTGGGTGTGGTCGGGGAACGTCGAGCCCGGGGCGATGCGCACGAAGGTCGCGATCGCGTTCGCGTGCTTCGGCCCCGCTTCGACGGGGATCATCTGCACGCCGTCGACGATGAACGGCATCCACGCGCTCTCGTCCTCGAGCTTCTCCACGAGCGCGGTAGCGACGGAGAGCTCGAGGTCGAAGATGCGCGCCACCTTGTCCGCGAAGACGCCGTACCGACCCCCGCGGGTCACCGAGGCGAGGAGGCGGTCGCGCATCGCGCTCGAAGGGGCGGCGGCCTCGGCGTCACCCAGCGCGACGGCGACGAGCGCGGCCTTCGCGCTGGCGAGGTCCTCCGCGCGGACGCCTCGCGCGACGAGCGAGGCGTCCTTCCGCCCGACCGCGGTCGGCGGGACCACGTCGAGGAGCTCGGCGACGTCGTCGTTCACGATTCAAAGCCTACCACGCGAGCCGCCATGTGCACGCGCCCTGGCCGGCGGCCTAGAAACGCAGCGTGAGCTCGACCCGGGCCCCGCTGAAGGCGGGGAAGAGGCGGCAGATGCCGCTCACGCACCGGAGGCCGCCGCGGTTCTGGCCGGCGTAGATCCGGATGTTGGACTCGCTCGTCATCCGGTAGAGGATCGTCCCGTTCACGTAGTACGTCGGGAGGCCGAGGAACGTCGTGTACTCGAAGCCCTGGGAGATGATCCACTTGGGCGCGACCTTCAACGCGTTGTAGTGCTCGCCCTGGATCCACGGCTCGCCGCGCTCGGACTCGCCGCGGAGGTTCTCGAGGTCCTGCGTGCGCCAGCGATGCCTTCCGGCGATCTCGACCGAGAACGGACCCGTGAGGTACTTCGTGACGGAGTACTGCGCGGAGAGCTCGCGGTAGTAGAGGAGGTCCTTCTCCGTCACGTCGCGCCGCCCGGTGACGTTCAAGAAGGCGATCGACCTGTCGTCGTCGAAGCGCCACTCCACGCCGACGCTCGCGTCCTGGACGTTGTTGGTCGTGCCCGCCTTGTCGTCGGCGGTGCTCCGGCCGAAGCGGTCGCAGCCGCCGCCCGGCATCTCGCTCTTCGACTGGAAGAGGCCGAGCGTCGTGTAGCCGAGGAACGTCGGCGTGAAACGGTAGTCGAAGCGGTCACGCCCGCCGTTCACGCAGACGTTGAACTGACCGAACATCGAGTCCTGGATCACGACCTCGCCGGTCGGCGGGGCGGAGTAGGCGACGTTCGCGAAGGCGGAGGCGCGCGAGACGTTCACGCTGCCGGCCAAGGGGTAGAAGTTCCGGTAGCTCTTCACCTCGAGCGTGTTCGAGACCGGCCCGCCGGTGAGGACGAGCGAGGCGTAGAGCGCGTTGCCGTCCGTGTCGACGTTGCGCGGATCCTCGAGCTCACGCTTCTGGATCGCGCCTTCGACGTAGAGGTTGCCGTGGCCCCACAGGCTCGGGACCTCGAAGGTCTGGCCCGCGTTGATCACCTGCCGCGCGTTGAGCACGGGGCCGAGGTTCGACGGGAGCGTGTCGAGCCACGTCGTGCGCGCATCGTCGCCGCACGTGCCGTAGGGAGCGCCGAGGAGCGCGTCGTCGACGGTGCCGTCCCCGCGATACTTGTAGGGTGCACATCGGCTCAACATGACGGCGTGCGTCGTGGCCGACACGGGGAGCCCGCGCCCCGCCTGGATCTGCGCGCCGACGATCCGGTCGGAGCCGAAGACGGGCTGCTGCGCGCGCGCGTCCCCCGGGATCGGCGTCGGCAGGAAGAGGGCGCGGCCCGTCGGCTCGTCGATGCGCGCCGGGTTCACCTGGCCGCCGATGAGCGTCACCGCGAACGGATCCTTCGAGACGACGACCTTGCCGCCGAAGAGCGTCGTGTCGATGCCGAGCTCGTCGACCTTGCGGAGCGAGAGGACGAGCCCCCGTCCGAACTGGACGTACGCGTCGCCGGCCGTCGCCTCGAGCCCCGTGGTCTTGTACGTGAGCCAGAGCTTGGCGGGGTAGGCGGCGTTCCGGTAGCGCGTCGAGCCGTCGACGATCGCGTTGCGCCGGAGCGCGGGGTCTCCGAACTCGCGATCCTGCGGGCGGAAGAAGTAGAGCGACGAGTCGATGCGCGCGCCGAGCGTCAGCTTCTTCCACCCGAAGACGAGGTTCAGCCGGTTCAGCCAGGCGAAATAGCCCTGGTCGCTCGGGTTCTCGCCGTCGCGGGCCTCGAAGCGTTGCGCGACGATCGAGGTCTCGGTGATGTCGAGCTTGATCGGCGATCCGCCGACCTTCGGCAGGTCGACGGCGTGCGCCGCGCGCGGCGCGACGAGCAGCGCCGCAGCGAGCGACGCAGCGACGACGAACCGTTGGGAGACCGATGACCTCACGAGAGGTCCAAGGCGCTTAGTTCGCCGCGGGCGACGCGTCGAGCATCTTCGAGATGTCCTTCGCGAGGAACTCCTCGTCGCCGGGGTTGTACCCCTCTCGGATCGCCGCGATGTGCCCCTGCTTGTCGATGAGGACGGAGAGGGGAGCCGATTTCTTCGGGTTGTAGATCGCCGCCACGTGCGAGTCCTCGTCGAGGAGCACGGGGAAGTTGATCTGGTTCCGCTTCGCGAACGCCGGGACGTTCGCGACGGACTCGGGGCCGTCCATCGCGACGCCGAGGATCTGGAGTTTGTCCTGGTTCGCCGTCTGGAGCTTCCGCAGGTGCGGGAACTCGGCGATGCAGGGCTCGCACCACGTCGCCCAGAAGTTCAGGACGATCGCCTTCTTGCCGAGATAATCGGCGAGGCGGACCGTCTTGCCGTCGGTGTCCCGGGCGGTGAAGTCGGTGGCGTTGCCCCCCGCCGCCGACGAGGCGCCGCTCGTCGGAGAGACTGCGCCTGGCCCGGTCCCCTCCCCACCGCCGCAGCCTGCACCAAGGATCGTGATCGAGAAGAGAGAGGCGGCGACGAAGGTCGCCCGGTGGAAGGCCATCGACTATTCCTGAGGACGGGTGGAAGTCACTGTGCGGGAGTGCTGTTCGTCATCGCGAGCGCGTCGTCGATCTCACGGAGGATGCCCTCCTTCGACGTGGTCGCGCCGACGGTCGCCGTCAGGAGCTCCATCGTGCGCGCGTCGATCTGCGCGTTCCACGGGAGGGCGGCCGAGTCGTAGAAGATGCCGAGCTTCTGGTTGCCGGCATCCCAGAGGTGCGTGAAGGGCGAGTTGAACGCCTTCACCCAGCGATCGAGGTCGGCCTTCGTCGAAGGCGTTCCGACCGCGGTCCCCTCCGCGAGGCTCATGAGCCACACGACCTTCTTCTCCTTGAGGGTCGCGACCATGGGGGTGACGACCTCGGTCTCCTGGCGGCAGTACGTGCACCACGAGCCGGACGCCTGGATGTGGATGATCCGGTAGTTCTTCCCCTCGGGGTCGAAGTAGTTGGCGAGCGAGATCGGCTGGAGCCCCGCGTCGACGTTTCCGTCCGGGTAGCCGACGAACTTGAAGTTCGCGATCGTGCTGCCCCTCGTCTTGCCGGTGCGCGGGTTCGTCCCGATGTTCGCGGTCGGGTAGGGGACACCGTCGGGGTTCGCATCGGGGGCGCTCTCGGCGGCGACTCCGCCCGTGCCGGTGCCCGTGAGGCCCGGATCCTGGTCGGGGGCGGGTGTGCTCGAGGAGCAGGCCGCACCGAACGAAGCCACAACGAGAGCGAGAAGCGAACGGGCGATCTTCATGGCGTCACCTCGGAAAGTCCTGTCTACGCACGCCGCACACCGGCGGTTTCGCGGGCAGCCTACTTCCGAAGAGCCGGAGGTCAAGCGGGCCGACGCGTCGAAGCCTTCTTTCTGACGCCCCCGGCGCACCACGTCAATGAGCGATGTGCGGAAGACGGCGCCGTCGTCCGCTTGTCGCAAAGGCGAGGTCGCGCTAGACGCCCGCCCATGGCTTCGTCGCTTCGCCTCGTCACGCCGGCCTTCGTCCTTGCCGTCTCTCTGGGTGGCATCGCCCTCGCCGGACAGGGTTGCTCCAGTGACCCGCCGGCCGCCACGGGGTGCGACAGCGCCAGGTGCGCGGCGGGAAACAAGTGCCTCCCGCTGAACGGCGAGACGAGGTGCCGCAAGACCTGCGCGAGCAACACCGACCCCGCCACGTCCTGCCCGGCCGGCTACACCTGCGTCGCCCATCCCGACTCGGAGCCCTTCTGCGAGCAGCAGGACCCGGCCACCATGCCGTCGCCTGGCCCGAAGCAGTGGGGCACGTTCTGCGGGACGCCGGGCGGTGTCGACGCGAACCCGGCGTGCGATTTCGAACAAGGCTTCTACTGCTTCGCGCAGAGCCCGCAGGACGCGGACGCGTACTGCACGAAGTACGACTGCACGAAGGACCTCGACTGCGCGCCTGGCTTCTTCTGCGGGGACGCGAACGTCGCGCCGAACGCGAAGACCGCGACGCGGACGTACGGCGAGACCGTGAAGGTCTGCCAGAGGCGGGCGTACTGCGCGCCCTGCCAGGCCGACTTCGACTGCCCCGCGGTCGCGGGGTCACCGCAGCGTTGCATCACCGACGACGACGGGGTCGGCTTCTGCACCCAGGAGTGTGATCAGGCGGGCGCCTGCGGCCGCCTCGACGCGCGCTGCTCGGACGTCGGCGGGATCAAGGTCTGTTACCCGCGGGCCGGCCGCTGCAAGGGCACCGGGGAGCTCTGCTCACCGTGCCGCTCCGACGCAGACTGTCCGCAAGGGTCGTGCGTCACCGGCGACAAGACGAACGAGAAGAGCTGCACGGTGAAGTCGCCTTCTCCGTGCAAGCTCGACGACCAGAACGGGAAAGCGTGCCCGGCGCCGATCGGCCCTGCCGGTCGCGTCGCGCGCTGCCTCGGCAACCAGAAGACCGAGCAGGGCGTGCTCTACCCCGACATCCCGAAGGACGAGTGCCACGGGTACTACCAGCTGGGCGAGGGCGGCGACATCGGCTGCTGGACCCCGAACCGCTGACGACACCCGTCACGGTCGCGACGAGGTGACCTCGGGCGGGTCGGTCTGCGCTAGCAGCGCCCAGCCCGCCGCGACCACCACCGAGAGCGCCTGGAGAGGCACGTCGTATGCGCCGTGCGCCACGAGCGCGAGCGTGAGCGGCGCGAGGACGGACGGTGCACGCGCGCGCAGGACGAGCGTGACGAGCGCGAGGAGCACGCTCGCGGGGAGGAGGAAGACCGCGATCGGACCGAGTCCGAACGGCGTGGGCATCCCCGCGGACGACCAGATCGCCACGCGCAGCACCTGCTCGACGACCGAGGGGCTCTCGGACTGACGACCTGCGAGCCACGTCAGCGCGAACGCGAGGACGATGGAGCCGTTCACGAGGAGGCGCGCCCCCCAGCCGCGCCGCGACGCGAGCCACGCCCCGGAGAGCACGAGCGCGCCGCCGTGGAGCAGGATCGCGACCGTCGCGATGGCCTGTCCGACCTCGAAGACGATCATCTTGCCCGACTCGCCGCCGGCGACCGCGACCTGGTAGGCCACGAGGCGCAGCGTCGCCGTCGTCGAGAGGAGGACGAGCACGATGCCGAGCACGCGCGTGTGGGCCGCGCGCGCCGCGGAGAGCCCCGCGAGCAGCGCGACGACCGACGCCGCGACGACGAGCGACCCGGCGACGCCGCGTGGCACTCGCTCGATCACGGCGGGCGACGCGAGCGCGACCACGAGGCCGGAGAGCGCGACCACCGGGAAACGGA
The DNA here is from genome assembly GCA_022842465.1 of Polyangiaceae bacterium. Classification (GTDB taxonomy): domain Bacteria; phylum Myxococcota_A; class Polyangia; order Polyangiales; family Polyangiaceae; genus Labilithrix. The sequence goes on from JALHPN010000008.1 coordinate 77,717, forward strand.
TGCCGGACGAGAGTCGCTCGTTCTTCGCGAGCTCGAAGCTCGAGACGCCGAGCAGCGCGACGAAGAGGCCCGTCAGCGCGTACGAGAGCGTCCCGGAGAGGAGCAGCGCGCGCTCGACGACGTCACCCGGCGCGATCCCGCGGAGGCCGGGCGCGATCACGACGCCGGCGATCTTGGCGGCCACGGCGATCCCGGCCGTGAAGACGAGGGTCGGCGTGCCCCACGCATGCGCCGGGAGCGGCGGCGCCGAGGGCTTCGTGGTCTTCGCGCTTCGCGGCGCGTCGTCCACGGGTGGTTCCTGCGTGGTCGGGCCTGTCACCAAGGCGTGCGCCGGCGAGCCTACACCAATCGATCAGCCGGCGTGAGCGTTCGAGCGCGGGAGGAGGCGCGGCGGGAGCGCGCCCTCACGGCTCTCGTGGACGTTCACGGGAGGCGGCGCGCCTCGCTCCTGCGTCGGCGGCTTCGGACCCGGTCCGGGCGGATCCGGGTCCGGCCCCGGCTTCGCCGGCACGTTCAGGATGAAGGGCCGCGCGTTCATGGTCGAGCACGCGTAGACCTCGTCGCGGTGGAACTCCCAGTGGAGGTACACGTTCCCGTCTGCCGACACAATGGCGCCCGGCGCCGGCCCGAACGGCTGGGCGCGGTTCACGCTGTCGAGCGCGGCGATGTCGAACGCCGTGATGCCGCTCGTCTTCGTCACGCCCATCTTCACGAGTCGCCCCGTCCTACTCACGACGATCTCGAGGTTCGTCCGAAGCTTCGGATCGTTCATCGGGTGGCCCTTCGGCAGGCCGTCGAGCGAGCCGAGGAAGCTGTCCGCGAAGATCGGGTGGATCCGGTTGTGGATCGTGTTGAGGTACGTCGCGAAGGGGACGGCCGCCGTGTTGAGCGCCGTCTGGTTCCCCGGCTTCACGCTCGTGACGTAGTTCTCGATCGCGTTCCGCCACTTCTCGAAGCTCGACGCCTGCCACGAGCCGCGATGCTCGCTCTTGCGGCGCTCGCCGTCGGCCACGCGCTCCTTCCGGAGCTGGTCTGCGCCGACCACGGCGACGATGCCCGTGTGCGTGAGGTTCAGGTTCACCTGACCGGGGCCGGGCTTTCCACCGAGGCCGAGCCACGACGTCTTCGGCTGGTTCGGCGAAGACGGCTGGTTCTGCCCCGTCGTACCCGCGATCGGATCTCCGACCCCCGGCGGCATCGGGGTCGGCTTCAGCGGGTTGAAGGTCCACCCGCCGGCGGGCGCCTGCACGACCTCCGGCGGCTGCGCGGGCGCCGCGCCGGGCGCGAGCTGCGGCGGCGTCTCCGGCGCTGCGGTCTGCGAGGGCGTTCGTCCGTCCCCCCCGGCCCGCGGGATCTCCTGTCCGGCGGCCGGCTGGTTCACGGCGACGGGGCCCATCGGCTTGTCGATCGGCTTCGCCTCGCGCTGGACGTCGAACTCGGTGCCCTTCTCGCCCGGCGCGCGATCCTTCTCGCCCTTGTGCTCGTCGGAGTCGGCGATCTTCGTGCGCTCGCTGTCGCCGACCTGGTCCTGCGGACCGCGCGGCTTGTGCCCGCCGGGCGTCGGGTTCGGATCGTCCTGGTCGTGCGAGGTCTGCGTCGCGACGCTCTCCTCCTCGACGTGGTTCGCCGTGTCGCCGATGAAGCGCGCGTTCGGGTTGTCCTTCTGGTTTTCCTGCGCGTGCTGGCGAACGGCGATGCGCTTGTCGGCCTGCAGCTTCTCCTCGTCGAGCTTCTTGAGGGGATCCTCCGGCTTCACGTCGACCTTCACCGACGTGACCTTCTCTTCCTTCTTCTTCTCCTGCTCGGGCGGCGGCTTCGGCGCCTCCGGCTTCGGCTCTTCCTTCTTCTTCTCCGCGAGCGGGGCCGGCTTCGGGGCCTCGGGCTCGGGCTCGCGCGTCGCACCTTCGTCGACGACGGCGATCTCGAGCGTCTGGTCGGCGACCTTCGCCTTCTGTCGCGCCTTCGAGGCGAAGGCGGACATGAAGCGCTCGTCGGCGCGCAGGTTACCGATGCGCCGCGACACTTCTTCCGTGCCGCCGCCGAACACGAAGTGCGCCACGAGCGCCGCGCAGATCCACAGGACGATCGGCGTCTCTGCGGACCGGGGCGTCACGGTGTCGCCCGGGGCTCGAAGGTTGCGGCGCTTCATCGGGGGACGCTCTGAAGGTGTGCCCTGAGGGGAACGCCGTCCAGTCATCTCACGCTAGCACCCGACACTCCTCCCATCCAGAGAGGGGCGACCCTGGATTTACGGTGGGTTAGCGCGAGCGTGCGTGTGCGCACACGCCTCAGTCGCCGTCCATCGCTGCGGCGCGATGATCCCCTGCCGTCACCTGGATCGCGCCGAGCTCCTCTTCACGCTGGAGCTCGTCCCACAAGCCCCAGGCGCGGACATGGCGTTCGAGGTACACCACCCGCTCGGCGCAGCGCGCGATCGCCTGCAGGTTGTGGGTCACGAGGACGGCCGCGATGATGTCGCTGCTGCTGATCTCCGCCATCAAATCGACGATCGCCGCCCGGCCCCCCACGTCGACGCCGGCCGTCGGCTCGTCGAGGACGAGGAGGTCCGGCTTCGTCGCGAGGGCGCGGGCGAGGAAGACGCGCTGCGTCTCGCCGCCGGAGAGGTCCCTCATCTGGGAATGCGCGAGCTTCGCCGCCCCGGTCCGCGCGAGGGCGGCCATCGCGATCTCGCGCTCGTCGTCGTGGATGACGAGCGGCCAGCGTCCGCGCAGGTTCGCGACGACGACGTCGATCGCGGTCGCGGGAAAATCGCGGTCGAAGGACTTCCGCTGCGGGACGTAGCCGACCTTGCGGCGGCCCTTCGCGATCGGGAGCCCACCGATCGTCACGGACCCCGAGTCCGGCTCGAGGAGGCCGAGCACGATCTTGAGGAGCGTGCTCTTGCCGGCGCCGTTCGGACCGCAGAGGCACAAGAACTCGCCGATCGGCACGTGGAAGCTCACGTCCTCGAGGACGACGCGGTCACCGAACCGCTTCGACACGTTCTTCACGTCGAGGACGCGCGGCGCGCTCGGCTCGGGGAGCGTGCCGCGGAACGGGACGCCCGCTGGTCGCAGCGAGCGGGGCTTCCTCGACGCCGGCCCCAGACCCGCCCGGACGGAGACGACGGGCGCCTCGATCTCGAGCCTGTCGGGGCGGTCCGTGGGGCTCACTTGAGATGCTTCTCGAGCGCGGCGACGTCGAAGCGGATGAGCTTCTCGTACGTGTCCGTCTCGGGGCCGCCGCCGACCGGATCGAGGATGCCGACCGGGATCTTCGCCTCGGCCGCGATGACGGCCGCCGGGCGGGGGTCGAGCTGCGGCTCGCTGAAGAGGACGGTCGCGTTCTTCTTCTTCACGACGTCGAGCACCTTGGTGATGTAGTCGCCCGACGGCTGCGAGCCCGGGAACGGCTCGATCACGGCGAGGATGTCGAACTTGTAACGCTCGGCGAAGTACTGGAAGCTGCCGTGGAACGTGATGAACCCGCGCTTCGTGAGCGCCTTCGTCCGCGCCTCGGCCTCCTTGTCCAGGGCAGCGAGGCTCGCGTCGAGCGCCGTCGCGCGCTCGCGATAGCCGAGGACGTGGGCGGGGTCGGCGCGACCGAGCTCCTCGGTGATGGCGCGCACGATCAGCTGCGCGCGCTGGGGATCGAGCCACACGTGCGGGTCGAGCGCGCCCTTGTCGTGATCGTGATCGTGGTCGTGGCCGTCGTGGTCGTGGTCGTCGTCGTGGTCGTCGTCGTGCGCGTGGCCGCTCGCGCCGACCGGGTCGTCCTTGATCGGCAGCGTCGGCACGCGATCGCCGACCTTGAGGAGACGGGCCTTCGGCGCGGCCTCCTTCATCAGCTTCTCCATCCACGGATCGAGGCCGAGGCCGACCATGACGCCGACCTTCGCCTTCGCGGTGGTCTCGACGTCGCGCGGGGTGGGATCGAAGGAGTGCTCGTTGCGGCCGGGAGGCAACAAGAGGAGGACGTCGGCGTCCGGCCCGGCGACGCGACGCACGAGGTCGTAGACGGGGAAGATCGAGACGACGACCCGCGGCTTCTCGCCAGCGTCCGTGGAAGAGCCTCCCTTTCCACATCCGTTCGAGCAGCCGGCGAGGGTGGGCGCGAGGACGCAGACCGACGCCAGAAATGCACCGAGGATCGAGCTCTTCACGGAGCCAACGTATCGCGGAGCCTTCCGAGGTGTCCACGAGCCGGGGGCCCCGTGGTAGAACGCGGCCCGCCATGGAGACCTCCGGACGCGCCCACGGCCACGAGGCCGGCCCGCTCTTCGAGCTCCGCGGATCCATGCTGGAGGACGAGGAGCAGATCCTCGACATCGCGCGTCACCTCAACACGGTGAACCTCCCCGAGGAGCGCGAGGGCGTTCACCAGACGCTCGACGCCTCGCACAAGAGCTTCACCGGGGCGACCAAGGATCCGAAGCGCCGGCAGTACGTGTTCGTCCTCGTCGACCGGGCCGAGAACCGGATCATCGGCACGTCGATGATCTTCGGTCAGCTCGGCCGGAGGGATGCGCCCTACATCTACCTCGACGTCATCGACGAGGAGCGCTACTCGCAGACGCTCGACAAGCACTTCGAGCACACGATCCTGAAGATCGGCTACTCGTACAACGGGCCGACGGAGATCGGCGGGCTCGTGCTCCACCCCGGCTACCGCCGGGTGCCCGAGCGGCTCGGTACGTTCCTCTCCTACGTGCGGTTCCTCTACATCAAGATGCACCGCGACTGGTTCCGCGACGAGGTGCTCGCGGAGCTCCTCCCGCCCCTCGAGAAGGACGGCACGTCGCACCTCTGGGACGCGCTCGGCAGGCACTTCACCGACCTCACGTACGCGGAGGCGGACAAGCTCTCACGGCGGAACAAGGAGTTCATCCGAGGCCTCTTCCCGGAGGGGACCATCTACGCGTCGCTCCTCCCGAAGCAGGCGCAGGACGTGATCGGCAAGGTGGGGAGCCAGACGCGCGGGGTCGAGAAGCTCCTCCGGCGGATCGGCTTCCGCTACGCCGAGCGCGTGGACCCGTTCGACGGCGGACCGCACTTCACGGCGATGACCGACGAGGTCACTCTTGTGCAGAATACACGCAAATTGACGATCGAAGCCCTGCTCGACGTCGACGACGGGCCGACCGAGCACCCGAAGAAGCGGGCGATCGTCGCGATCGAGCCGAGCGGGCCCCCGTGGTTCCGCGCCATGCTGACCGCGTACGAGGAGCGGCCGGGGGACGCGTGCGCGATCGGGCGGGGCGCCGCGCATGCCCTCGGCCTCGAGCCGGGGCACGAGGCGTGGGTGCTGCCGCTCGAGTGAGCGCGCGGCGCGTCACTCGACGATCGGGTACTCCGTGAGCGCGCGAGACTCCGAAGCCGACTGCCTCTGACCTTCGCGCAGGATCTCGGGCTGACGCTCGCCCGGCTCGCCCGGCAGGAGCGTCCCGCCTTCGCGGACGGGAGCGGGCTCCGAGTAGACGAGCGCAATCGACGGGCCCGGCGCCCCATGACCGCTCAGCCCGGCATGGCCGCCGCGCCCGCCCTTGCCGGCGCCGCTCGTGGTGCTCGAGGGGATTCCTCCGACGGCGCCTCCCTGGCCGACGAGGCCGAGCGCGCCCTTGCCGGCGCGCCCCCCTTTTCCGCCCACGAGCTCGACGCTCACGAGCGTCACCACGCTCTTCGTCGACAGGAGGCCGATGCTCGCTCCACCGCCGAAGCCCGCCGTGCCGGGGACGCCCGCGCACCCGCCCGAGCCGCCGCCCGCCCCGCTCGACGCGAACCAGTAGGGCCTTTCGAACGGCTGCGAAGGGTTGGCGACCGTGCACGGGTTGACGCCGTTGATGCACCACTCCTCGCGGCCGGCGCCGCCGCCGCCGCCCTGACCGGGCTTGCCGATCTCTCCCGTCGTACCGTTCCCCGGGACGAAGCCCGCCGCAGTGAACGTCCAGTTGCCGTTCTGACCGCTCTTGCCGTCGGTGCCGGGGAGCCCGTCCTGCCCACGCTCGCCGGCGGTGGTCCCGCCCCGCGCCGTCGCCGCGGTCGCGAAGGTCGCGTCCCCCGCCTCGATGAGCCCATCCCCGCCGAAGACCGCTGGGTCCGTCACGGGGACTGCGTTGTCGTAGACGCGGCCGTCACCGCCTTTGCCTCCCGGGCCGGGGTTGCCGCCGGCGACGCACGTGCGCGTGCCACCGGCGCCGCCGCCGTTCTTCTTCACCTGCGAGCACGCGACCGTGAACTGGTTCGCGCAGAAGGCCTGGCCGAACGCCGGTCCGCCGGTGCCTTCGCCGGTCGCGCCTTGCGCATCGACCGGCGGCTCGACGCCGTCGGCACCGCCGGAGCCGTTGCCGGCCTGGACCGTCGTGAACGCGATCGTGAGCTGCTTCGCGTCGCGGATCTCGCCGCCGATCGACGTCGCGCCGGAGCCGGACGGGGTGGGGAGCGCGTCGGGCGCGATGAAGTGGAAGCCCTCGATGCGCGTGGTGCGCGCGATGCTCGTCGCGGTGAGCGCAGGGATCGACGGGGAGCGGACCGCCGCGCGGAGGGTCTCGACGCGCTTCCAGGGGCTCACGTTGCAGTCGACGTTGCCGTACATGGAGATGCCGTCGCGGACGGTGAGCGCCTCCTTGTACTCCTCCGCGCACGCGATGACGCGGACCTGTTGCTTGTCGGCGAGGAGGATCGCGGCGCCGAGGGTCTTCAGCGGCGCGCCTGCGGACCCGTTGCCGGTGAAGTCGTCGCCCTTCGTCGCCGAGACGAAGACGCCGTCGAGGGGGACGCCCTCCACGGGCGGGATCGCGTTCTCGGCGGACCGATCCGGCGGGATCTCGGCGGTGTCGCTGCCGCAGGCGAGGACCGTGACGGTGGGCACGGTGACGAGGAGGACGCGAAGTCGTCTGTGCATGGAAGCTCCGGCGGGGGGGATTGTGCCTCGACCCGGTCGGCCGCGCCCCGAGATCGTTGCGTGTCGCGCACGCTATGCTGCGGCCGTGGAGATCGAGGAGATGGAGGCGCACACGCACGACGGCGCCGTCCTCCGCGCGTGGGTGCGTGAGCCCCCGGGAGGCGTGAGGCCTCGCGGCGTCTTCGTCCTGGCGCACGCGATCTTCGCTCGGGCGTCGTCCTTCGGACGGAGGGACCGGCCCGGGCTCGTCGATCTCCTCACCGCGCGCGGCTACCGCACGATCACGTTCGATTTTCGCGGCCACGGCGCGAGCAAGGCCCCGCGTCCGTGGCGCTACGACGATCTCGTCCGATCGGACGTGCCGGTGATGATCGAGCTCGCCCGCGCGCGCGCCGAGGAAGAAGAGGAGGCGCCGCTTCCCGTCCTCCTCGCGGGCCACTCGCTCGGCGGCCACGTCGGCCTCGCCGCCCACGGGACGGGTCGGACGAAGGTGGACGGCTTCCTCCTCCTCGCGACGAACCTGTGGCTGCCCGAGGTCGAGCCGTCGCGCGCGCGGCGCGTCGCGAAGCGAGCCTTCGCGCGCGTGCTGGCGCCGATCCTCGCGCGGTCGGAGGTGGTCCCCGTCCGCCGCCTCGGCCTCGCGAGCGACGACGCGCCCTCGGGGGTCGTACGGGACATCCTCGCCTTGGCCGACGGCAAGCCATGGCGCAGCGACGACGGCGCGGACGACTACCTCGCCGCCCTCGGCCGCGTCGCCGTCCCGGTCTCCTCCGTCGTGAGCGTCGGCGATCACCTCGCATGCGCCCCGTCCGCCGGCGCCGCCTTCGCCCGCCGCTGCGCCGGACCGGTCGACGTCGTCACCGTGCTCCGCTCCGACGACGGCGGGCCCGCCCCCGGCCACATGCCGCTCGCTACGACGCTGCGCGCGCGGAGCGCCGTCGAGCGCGCGCTGGGGTGGCTCGAGGGGCGTCTCGCGGCGAGCCTGCCGCGCAGCTGAGACGGCGCGCGTGCTACCTCGAAGGGGCATGGTCGACCTGCTCGCGTCCCGCCTCGCCGCGCGTGCCGCGCTCGCCGAAGCGCGCGCCGAGCTCGCCGGGTGGTCGCGACGTACGGCCTGCCGCTCGAAGGAGAGCGATGAGCCCGCGTGAGGTGCAAGGACGACGACGTAGCACGCTCGCGCGGGCGTCAGCCGTCGCCGTCGCCGTCGCCCGAGCCGTCGCCGTCGCCCGAGCCTCCGCCGCCGCCCGTGCCGTCCCCCGACGAGGAAGACGACGACGTCGTCGTGCACACGCGGCAGAGCGACTCGCAGCCGTCGGATCCGGTCGAGGTGTCGGAGCAGGTCTTGTCCTTGTTCGGTCCTTCGGTGCACGTGCAGGCGCCGTTGATGCACATGCTCTTGCGCGAGCAGGACTGGGACGACGACGACGAGCCGCTCGACGTCGAGGAGCTCGTGCCGCTCGAGCCGCTCGAGCTCGAGCTCGACGTGTTGTCGTCGCTGCTGCAGCCGGTCGAGAGGAGCACCGCAGCCGCGGCGAGGGGGAGAAGGACGACGCGGACGATGGCGATCATGGGAGAGCCTCCTGGCAACGAAGCTCGACCGTATCACGCTCGGCGTCCATGCTGCGCCGACGGCTGGATCGCGTCGTTCGCGGCATCGGCCCCGCAGCGCACGAGCAACGGCGGTTTCTCGAACGAGCCTGCGCGGCACGTCGTGTGCTCCGCCCGGGGCATGAAGCTCTCCGCATCGCTCGCCGCGTTCGCGCTCACGGCCACCGTCCTCGCCGGCTGCGCGGGGCCCCCGAGCGAGGAGGACACGTCCGGGGAAGGCTCGTCGGCGATGTTCGGCCTCTTCGATCCTCCCTTCGAGGATGGGCTCTACGTCGGCGAAGGCGACGGCGAGCGGCTGTCGCTCGATCTCCGCGAGACCGCCGTGACCATCACCCTCCACTACCGCGACACTGGCAACACGGTCTCCCTCTGCGAGGCCGAGATCAGCCGGATCGTCGGGACGCCCCGCGACGGCGCATGGCCGTTCCGCGGCCGCGCGTGCCGAGGCGACATCCGGCGCGCCTCCGGCGACGGCGTGTACCTGTCGTGGGAGCTCCTCGGCGGCGTCCGGGGCTCGCGCACCTTCGCCCCGAAGCGCTGAGCGCGAGCCGTCAGGCGCGCCCGTAGAGCGGCAGTGCGGCGCCGCTGACGTCCCTGGCGTCGTCGGACAAGAGGAACGCGATCACCTTCGCGGCCGAGCCGAGCGGCACCCAGCGGGTGGCGTCCTCGTGGGGCATGGCCGCGCGGTTCGCCGGGGTGTCGAGCGTGCTCGGGAGGATCGCGTTCACGCGGATCCCGTGGTCGCGCACTTCGGCGGCGACGACCTCGGCCATCGAGACGACGGCGGCCTTCGACGCCGCGTAGGCCGCGGCGCCTCCGCTCGTCCAGGGGCGCGAGGCGGCGCGCGAGCCGACCACGACGATGCTGCCGTGCTTCGCCTCCACCATGCCCGGGAGGAGCGCGCGGAGCCCGTGGTACACGGTGTCGAGGTTCCGGCGCATCATCGACGCGTAGACCGCGTCGTCGTCCGCCTCGTGGAGCGGCGCGCCGCCCTCCCATCCGCCCGCGGCGAGGACGGCGTGCGTCGGC